>JAGYMJ010000274.1 GCA_018400625.1 Planctomycetota bacterium | reverse complement strand
TCAGATTGTTGGCAATCCGGTTTTCACCGCTCTGGGCGATGTAAATCCCGGCCGGAGGAAAATATACCGCCTGACGGCACAGCCGGCCACTGTGAACGACGGATTTGTACAGGCGACGTTTGCAGACCGGAAGCCTGCTCTACGAGAACTTTTCCAAGATCGACAATTTTGTGTCGATGTATGTCCATTTCACCGCGTCGAAACCCACTCTATGCCGATTTTCCGCCTCAACTTGCCCCACGGCTAAGGGGCTGATTCCGTTTAATGACCGGACGGTTATAGAGTAACTGATAATTACCCTGAACGGTCGGAATGGTTTCCCTAAAAGTCCGCTTTCTCTGTATTTTGTTTGACGTCGTATTGTATTTTGTTTATCCTTTGAGTTAATATAACCATAAAATGATAGTATCCCCCTCGTTAAATTCACTCAATGAAGAGGACTTTTTTTATGAATAACGTGCAGGATGGCGTTCTGAAAGTCGGTTGGGCGACTGAAGACGTCACTCCGGACCGATAGGGGATGTGGCCTTTGCAACAAACAGGTTTGAGTTGTTCCTCGATTTCGGGATACGCATCAAGGCGCGCAGCCCGGCCGTGCAAACATTCGTCATTCAACTGGCCGCAAACGACGGTTGGACAGGCCATTACCTTCCGTCGGAACGGGCATTTGCCAACAAAGGCTACAGCAACGGCGCTTACAGCAACGAAGTCGGTTCGGATGGGTATTTGAAAAGCACACAGGACAGATTTGTCTGTGCGGCGAAAACAAATACTGAAGAATAAAGAGTTTATAGGCGCTTATTGTATGAAAGTTACTTGTTCCACAGGAGAAATATGATCACAGAAAAAAAAGAAGGTATTAAAGCAGGATGGGCGCAGGTCGATATAACACCGGAAGAAAAGGTTTTGCTCGCCGGGCAGTTCTACGCCAGAGTTTCCGAAGAAGTCATGGACCCGGTCACTACCACCGCTTTGGCCGTTGAATCGGCGGGTTCTGCCGGCGGGCCGGGGCAGGTCATCATGGTGAGCTGTGATCTGGCCACGATAAGCGACGAACTGCGCGATGACGTGCGTGCGCGTATTAAGGCGGAAAATGCTGAAATTAACCCCGACGCCATATTTATCGGTGCGACTCATTGCCATTCAGCGCCCGATGTCCGGCTCGTTCCCTACGGCATGTCCCAATACGGCAGAGATTATAAAAAGATCATCATGCCGGATATGTTTTCTGAAGAAGATGATCAATACGGCATGTGGCCGCCGATTGACTTCGGTGTTATGCCGCCCGGGGAGTATGCCGATTTTGCCGCTGAGCGTATCGCGGAAGCTGTTAAGAAGGCTTGGGAATCGCGAGAATCCTCCGCAGCAGCCTACGGGATGGGCCCCGCCGTCATCGGACGGAACCGGCGGCTGACCTATAAGGACGGCCGCAGCAAGATGTATGGAAAGGCCGGCACATCTGAATTCAGTCATGTCGAAGGATATGAAGACCATAAGGTGCAGGCGATGATGACCTATGACAGTAATGAAAAACTTACCGGGATCGTCGTCAATGTGCCGTGCCCGTCACAGGTCAGGGAGAATTCGTTTTCTATAAGTGCGGACTACTGGCATGAGACACGGCAGGAACTGCGCCAACGGTTCGGCTCCCACATTCATATCCTCGGGCAGTGCGCACCGGCAGGGGACCAGTCCCCGCATGTCCTGGTCGGCTCACGCGGTGAAGAGCGCATGTGGCGTCTCAGTGGGAATGACCTGAGCCGCAATCGCTCAAGAGAAAGCAGCACGCCCTGCGAAGAGATCGCCCAGAGGATAGCCGAGGCCCTGGAATACATCATTCCCGCGGCCGAAAAGGAAATCGACGGGAAACCTGAATTCTGTCACAAGATCGAAAACCTCAAGCTGCCGCGCCGGTTGATTTCCGAACAGGACCTTGAGGAAGCCCTGGAAGATGCCCGCCCGTTCAAGGAAAAATACTTCCAGCTTGTTGATGAGATCAAGAACAACCCTGAAATCCGGAAACAACCGCGGTGGTACACCGAGGTGGCCAAAGCCTACAGAAAAATGGAACGCGGCGAGAGAGTGAAGAAGCGATTTGAACTCCAAAAAGAGCAGCCGGAGATGCCGATCGAAGTGCATGCCCTGCGTATGGGTGATATGGGCTTTGCCACCAATCCCTTCGAGCTTTATCTCGATTACGGCGTGCGTATCCAGGAACTGAGCAAAGCCACGCAGACGTTTCTGATCCAGAAGGCGGGCTGCAGCGGCACGTATCTGCCAAGCAAGCGTTCAGTCGCCTGCGGTGGGTATGGTTCGGTACCTGCAAGCACCAATATCGGCCCGGAAGGCGGCGATAAGCTGGTTGAATGGACAACGAATAGTATTAATGATATGTTCACTTAATGGCGAATGTAGAGGCCGCTTACTTTTCGTACATCGACAGAGAATGGGATGTTGAGTAACACAGACATTCCTGTCTGTGGCCCCTTGGAGACGAACTGCGCCGAAAGGCGCCCCGTTTCCAGGGCAAAGTCCCTGAAACCGCGTCGGCGCTTAAAATGATTTTGGAGAAAACAATTGATGTTTAAATTAGGAAGTGCACAGTCCGATATAACCCCACCGCTGCCCATGGTTATGGGAGGGGCTTTTAAGAAGTTCCCCGGCCGTGAAGTGCTTGATCCGATCATGGCCAACTGTGTTGTGGCGGATGACGGTAAGGAACGTATCGCTTATGTCAGTTGTGACCTCGGCAGCGTCTCGCGCGATATGGTGATCTCTATCCGCGAACAGGTCAACAGCGCCACCGGCACCCCCGACGGAAATGTTTTTATCATGGCCTCGCACAATCATTCCGGCCCCACGGTTCAGGCCCAACGCGACAATCCCTTCGGTGACGATGAAAAAACACCGGAGATTGAACGGACGCGTTCAAAGTTGGCCGACGATATCGCCGCCTGTGTGATCAAGGCCCATGAAGGGCTCGTGCCCGCGCGTATGGGCTACGGGCGCGGAAGGTTCGAGACGGGGGCTTTTAATCGCCGCTTTATCATGAGCAACGGACGCAGCAGGATGCACGGTGGTAAAAATCTGGAACGGCTCAAAGCTGAAGGCCCTGTGGACCCGGAAGTGCAGGCCGTATGGTTTGAGGACAGCGATGGTCAAACTTTAGCGATCATGGTCAGTTATGCCGCACATCCCACAAATTTTTACGGCCAACCGCTTGTATCCTCCGACTTTCCCGGGTTCATGCGAAACGCCCTTCACGGAGTTTTGGGCGATGAAATCCCCATCTTATATCTCCAGGGCGCCTGCGGCAATATCATGTGCCGGAATGCCGCCGATCCCGATTCACCGAGAGGGTTGGAAAACGCCCGGCGTACCGGATGGGCCCTGGCCGGCGAAACACTTAAAATTATGGGCGATAACCGGGCTGACGCCGAAAATGCCGGCGTTTCGGCTTGCCGCCGGACGATCACTATACCCTACCGGGATGTCCCGCCGATGCCTTTCCATGAGGCCCGGAAGAAATGGGAATACTATAAGAACAACTGGGACGAGTTCCTCAATCTTGATATCGAGGATCGCGGCAAAGTCCACAGCACGCTTCGTCTCGAGGGGTATATGCTGGAAGGGGAGGGGGAAGAGACCGAGCTTGCGGCTTTCGCTCTGGGCGATGTGCTTTTTGCCACCAATCCGGCGGAGCTTTTCATGGAATATCAGCTTGATATCAAGAACCGTTTCAAAG
>JAGYMJ010000273.1 GCA_018400625.1 Planctomycetota bacterium | reverse complement strand
AGCCAGGCCCAAGCATAGGATGCCCAGGAATGCCGGACGCATCCGTTTATTGTCTCTTAGTCTCATATGGTGCTCCTTGTGCGACAACTCTGAATTTTGCCAGGCAGGCACGACCGTCATCACCATTATTATTGATGACAATTTTAATGTAGAAACTTTTCAACCCTTTGGCGAATTTAGTGATGTTGATATACTGCCACCCTTTTTCAAAAGTCAGGGGAATGAAGCTTTTCCATGAATTGTCAAACTGTGTTATCTTTTGCCATGACTTGTTATTTGTACTGAAAAAGAATTCTGTTCTGCTGCCATCGTCGAAAGCCCTTGCCATAAATTCTATGGCACACTCTCTGAGTGCTTTGTCGGATTGTATTTTATAGGTTACATATCCAGGGACAAAATCTTCTTTTTGGCGCATCACATTAACTTGCCAACGGTGTTGAAGGTAATTGGGTTCCGGCTGATAGTTTAATACTTCCACGCCTTTAGTATCAACGCAATGCTTTTTCCAGTCGTCACCTTCATTTTTTAAATAATCGGCTTCAAAAAGCACATGGTATGGAGAACTGATTTTTGTAATGCGCGGCAGACTGCCCTTGAATGTGTACGGGTTAAAATGGATTTCCACTTCCTGGCCGGGGTAGAATGCCTGGGCGATTTTTGAAACTTCGTAGAAACTCAAACTCTCTTTGAGAAATGCCGTGTCAGCTTTTGTATAGTTATGGCCAAGCTCATAGCTATTTCCGTTTTCAAGTTCAACAACGCCGTTTACGGCCGGTCCTTTGGCGAGCGAGGGAGGGGTAAACCTTTTAATTTTCCCTTTATCATAACCGTATTTGCATACCGCCTTGATAACCTTGCCCTCTTTTATCGTCAAAGCAAGGGAATCAAATTTTTGCGGAGCCTTCTTTTCCTCCCGGGCATCACGCAAAACGGCCGCGGTGCGGACAATCTGGGCATTTGGTGCGACGGGAATATCAATAGACATAGCATAATCTGTATACGCAACATCCTGTGTTTGCACCTGCCATTCATTTTTTGCGGCATGAAGCAGTGAAGCCTGCATTTGTTGCGGCAAAGTCTTTTGAACAACTCCATCAGGCTCTAAGTGAACATTGAATTGGAGATTCCCGTCTATAGCTTTCTTGCCTTCAGTATCAAGAGCGAGTTGGTAAGACCAACGGCCCACTTTTTTCAACGAATATTTTTCGTTTTCCAGCCCGGAGAACTCCAGTTGACAGTTCTGAGCTTTAAGTGTTTTCAGTTGTATCTTTGCGCCTTTTTTGTTGATTTCAACAAGCTCCGCCACAAGAGCGGCATCTTTGTCTTTTAAAGTGATCTTAACGGGATATTCACCCAGCTGTCCATGTCCCTTCAGGGAAAATTTCGCAGGCAAGGCCAATGAAATCCTTCCAACGAGATACTTATGGGCACTGTTGTAAAGACCAGCGTTAAAGAGTGCCAGAGCATGCTGGTAGTCGGCATCTTTTCCTGCAACTTCACTGTATTTGAGAAGCATGTTCTTTGCCATAAAGCGATCCTGCATCCAAAGATTGAGGGTGCGCATCTGTTTAGCATTGAATTGGAAGTCTGTCAGTTGTCCCACTGGACGCCCCCAACTCATGCCGATGGAATATTTAATTAAAAACGCACGATCAAACATCGACGGTGAATCAAATGTCATCTTCAGATAATATTCCTTTTGGCCAATAGCGCCGGGACCGAGATGAAGTTTGTATTCTGATGATTGAACGAAAGTCCAATAGGGTGGTGCGGGTAGATTCTTTTCCGTAAGAACCGCAATTTTTTTGAGTTGGTTAATATCAACACCAGCATAAAGAGTAATCGTTGCCCCCTTTGAAATCCGCCCATTCATTTCCATCACAAGGTCAGACTCAAATTTTTCTCCCAAATTTGTCAAACGGTATGTTATATGTCCTGGTTTTGAGGGGTCTTTTACGACAAGTTTGGGTATGTTATGATAACTTGGGCTTATTCTTAGCTGCATATTTTCTATTTCAGCAATAGTGTTCTTGTTGCCAAGCGTATGATCTTTAGTAAAATCTAAATCCAGACAGACGGGTTCATATGTTCTATGCTCCATTAGGGAGTTGTTGGCAATGTTATCAAAACGGCGTATGAGCTTCTCGTCCCCTTTCCCTCCACTATAGAGAGTTTCAAATAGGAATCCTGCTTCATAGTGATTTTTGAAAACAATAAAGCTCTCATCCTTGAGTACAGGCCTTTCTTGATTTGCACAGACCAATCGGCCCTGTGCACGTATATAGTCATACATAATTGCCATGGGATATTTCATTTTGTAGCCGGCAAACTCGCCACATGTCCACATGTCTTTTTGTACTCCATTCTGCCACCCCATATATGCGTAATCATTGAGAGGTTTAACCTTGCCTGCAAAAATATGTCCGTAAAGACTTTCGAAGAACTGTTCCTCAGGAAGTGCCACTTTTCCGTTATCTATGAATACGGGATTGCGCCCAACACCTTTAGACATATCCTCAGCCATCCACTTGAAAATGTTGGAAAGATTGTCAAAGAGCCACATTTTAGCTTTCATATCCTGCTTGCTAAGGTCTATGCCATCTCTCTTGGCGGCAAGCTGGTTGTAGTGGGACAAGTCTCCAAATGCAATGTTATCCAGCCCGTGCTCTCGAACAATCAAAGGCGATGGGGCAGGATTACCTTGCGCAACAAGAAAATCACGTGCGTCGATACCTGCAGATAGTAGATTGTTATATTTTGAGCGCATCACTTTCTGCATCACGGGCGAACTGAACGTGGGCGACATGGTGTTGTTCCATAAGTTCGGCCAGCTTGCGGAATATCGTTTTGTAACTGGATTAAGGGCAACCTGAGAGTAGGAAAGGTCGGAAAAATACCCTCCCATCCCGTCCGGTCCTTGGGGAGCTCCGCCCCAGCCCGTGGCATTCATGCTGATTTGTGCGATCGTGTCGGTTTTCGCACTCAAATTGAGAATTTCTTTAAAGCGACGTTTGTTTTGCCCAAGTGGCTGTGCGGCGTACAGCAAGGAATGATAATAGAAACCATAAAATTCATAGTCTTTATAGCCGGAGTAGAGCTCTTTAACCTTTTCAATTTGCTCAGCCTCACTTAAAGAGGGGGCTATCTGCTGTTGTTTTAGAGGGACAAGTATCCCCATTTTTCTGAATACATTCTCATCCCTTGCAGTAGTGGCAAAAAAATCGGGATAAACCCATAGCTTCGCCAGGGAAAATTCGGCGCCGCTTTCACTTTCAAAACACAACTCAAAATCCTTTTTACCGTTGAAGAATTTCGGGGGAATCGCAATGAAATAATGGTTTGGACCCTCGGCCAGTTCCCGATAATTGCGGAAATAGACATCTTCGCCATTGACTTTGACGGTATAGCCAAAGTTTTCTTTCCGTCGCTGATGGATTTCCTGTATCTCAACTACTGTGAGTTTGTCTGGACTGTCTGTCGAAAGACTCATGCTGACCGAGCTGCCTTTACCTTTCAAGCTCAAGACATCGTATGATTTTTCGATAGTCCCAACTTTTGTGTGTAGCCTTTCTTGCTTTGCCATACCGTTACATTGGAGACCGGCTATTTCAGTAATTTTCTTATAGTCGCTAAAAACATTCTTATCCTGAAACTTTACTTCAGCCGCCATTATCCCGGTTGAGCAACTTAATTCTATCGCTAAAAGAGCTCCCACTATTTTCATTTGCTGCATAATTTTTCCCAAGATGTCACCTTTCGTTGTTATTAATTGAATATCTTGTTGGTCTACCAACTGTACTGGTCCTTGAAATCCACAAACAGGATTGATTTCAGGCGTTCAGGATGATCGCCCTGGAACCAGTTGCGGCGGATGCCCGCGACATGACCGTCGAAGAAGACAAAATTGATGATTCCATCTCCCATAGCTTGAAACGATCCGCTGTCCGGTGTGTAATCGTGCCGCGGCAGATGATTAATCACCCACGGAGGGTTTCGCCAGTAGCCGGTCTTCACATAGCGGAATTGGTACCCCGCGCCTTGGTAGCAATCGGGGTCATAGGGATCATATGGCCCCAATGTCCAGTACCGAAAATCCAGGCCCAGGCAAACCTCCGATGGGCGTTGAACTCTCGCCAACGGACTCGGCCCGGACTGATACCTCTTGCCCGGAGTGGATGATATAAGCTCGGCGTTCGTGTTGATGGCGTAATCAACAGGAGATTGCCAGGGATAAGCCTTGGTCGGTTCGTCGGGGCAGCGCAGGATTGAGTCCCTGAGCATATAAGTTCCACTCGGATCCAAGTTATTGGCGACGTAGCCGCCATCAATCAAGTAGTCATG
>JAGYMJ010000272.1 GCA_018400625.1 Planctomycetota bacterium | reverse complement strand
CAGGGGACTACTACCACGTTCGGGACGGACTCGAGGAGGGAGAACTGGTGGTGGTTAAGGGGAACTTCAAGCTCGACAGCGAACTTCAGATCGACGGCCGTCCGAGCATGATGTCGCCGCCGGAAAAGGAAGAACCGGTTGAAGCGGTATGGGAGGTCGATGAGGCATTTCTCGAAGAACTTGAAGCCGTAGTCTCCCGGTATCTGGAGATAACGGGAGCACTGGCCGGCGACGATTTTGAAGGAGCACGCGATCACGCCGAACAAACCATCGGGGCACTTGAGGCGATGGATGGAGAATTGCTGGATGCTGCCCCGGGGGGCGCCTGGCGCGAAGCGGCCGGACGCCTCGAGCGTATGCTGCGCCATATTCATCATGCAGGCGATATAGAAGAAGCGCGTGCGGCCTTTGAGAAGGTAACTATTGCGCTTAAAGATATCCTCGACCAGTTCGGCATGCCGCCGGGCCCCACACTTTACCGGTTAAATTGCCCGATGGCTTTCGACGATGAAGGAGCCGACTGGTTCTCCGATACAGAAGAAGTTCTGAACCCCTACTTCGGCGAATCCATGCTGAGATGTGGAGAAGTCGAGGAGACACTTGAATAACACCCCGGGAACGCGGACATCTTGTCTGCACTGTAGTTAAAAACAAATCAGCTGCAAAAAACGCATGAACCAAAAAGCAAAAACTTAATATTAGCTTAGGGAAAAAACATGTCAGATCAGGAAAACAAGAAAAAACAGGAAATAAAGCCTGAGCTCACCCCACAGGAGCAGTCTATAGTGGGCCGACTTATGGGATTCTGTCTCTATAATCCCGTGATAGTAATCCTTATCCTGATCGTAACTGTTATTGGCGGTCTGATGATGGCCCCGTTCGACTGGGACCTGGGTCCGCTGCCGCGCGATCCGGTGCCGGTGGATGCTATCCCCGACATCGGCGAAAACCAGCAGATAGTCTTTACCGAGTGGATGGGGCGTTCGCCGGAGGACGTCGAGGACCAGATCACCTATCCTCTGACGGTGAACCTGATGGGGATACCGGGGGTTGATGAAGTGCGGAGTTTTTCGTATTTCGGGTTCTCGCAGATCTACGTGGTATTTGAGGAAGGGATAGATTTTTACTGGTCAAGAAGCCGGGTTCTTGAACAGCTCGATTCACTCCCCCCCGGCGAGCTCCCCGCCGGCGTCGAACCCACCCTCGGCCCGGACGCCACGGCGCTGGGTCAGATATTCTGGTACACGCTCCAGGGACGCGACCCCGACGGCAATCCCGCCGGCGGGTGGGATATGGACGAACTCAGGACGGTGCAGGACTGGTACGTGCGTTATTACCTGTGGGGTGCAAGTGGAATTTCCGAGGTCGCCAGCGTGGGAGGGTTCCAGAAGGAATATCAGATCGATATCGACCCCGATGCCATGCGTGCACACGGCGTGGATGTTTCGGAGATCGCCCATGCCGTCCGGCATTCCAATATCGACGTCGGCGCTCGCAACATTGAAATAAACCGTGTTGAATACCTCATACGCAGCCGGGGCTTTATAGAAAAAATTAGCGACATAGAAAAAACAGTAATCAAGGTCAATGAAAACGTGCCCATACGCGTAGAGGATATCGCTCATGTAACCACCGGCCCCGCTCAGAGGCGCGGCGTGCTGGATATCGACGGTTCGGAAGCGGTCGGCGGCGTGGTAACGGTGCGGGACGGATACAACCCGCTCGAGGCCATATTCAACGTTAAAGAGATTATAGAGGAGATAGGGCCGGGCCTGCCGCGCAAACCGGTAATAGATTACTCCCGGGTCGATCGGTGGGACGTGGCCATGTTTGCCGCCGGACAGGGCTTTCAGGGCTACCGTGGGGCCGAGCTGAACGAAGGCGAATGGCTCCGGTGGCTCGACGAGGCGCCGCGCGGGGTTTGGCCCGAATGGGTGACCACCAGCCAGCTTGAGATAGTGCCGTTTTACGATCGCACCGATTTGATTTACGAGACGCTCGGCACGCTCAGCACCGCTCTGACCGAACAGATACTGGTCACTGTTATCGTAATCATCGTTGCGCTTGCACATCTCGCATCCGCCGCCCTCATCAGCAGCGTGCTGCCGCTGGCAGTGCTGATGTGTTTTATCATGATGAGGCTTGCAGGCGTGGACGCAAACGTGGTGGCCCTCTCCGGAATAGCCATCTCGATCGGCGCCATAGTGGATATGTCCATCATCGTCTGTGAGAACGTCTTCCGGCACCTCGAGGAGGCCTCCCCGGATGAGGATAAGAAAAAGGTGGTACTGCGAGGCGGCGCAGAAGTGGGGGGCGCGGTGCTCACGGCGGTCTCGACGACCGTGGTCAGCTTCCTGCCGGTGTTTACAATGACCGGTTCGGAAGGGCGCATGTTCCAGCCCCTGGCTTTCACTAAAACCTTCGTGCTGGTGGCCTCGATTATCGTTGCACTGACCATCATGCCGCTGGCGGCGTATTTAGTGTTCGCCTCAGGTTTCAAATCGAAAAAACTGAAACAGATTTTCCTCGGAGGCCTTGCCGCAGCCGGAGTGGTCATCACGGTAGTCCTTCAATGGTTCATCGCCGGCCCCGCCATCGTCCTTTTAGCAATCTGCTGGCTTGGACGTGATCACTTTAAAGGGGTGGTCGGCAAAGCTATTAAGTGGGGTCCTTTGGTCATAGCCGCTGCTTTCATGCTTGTGGTACTGGCACGTTACTGGGAACCGCTTGGCCCTGAACCAGGCTTCCATGCCAACATCCTTTTCCTGCTGCTTGTAATCGGCGGGCTCCTGGCCGCACTGGAGGTGCTGAGACACTTTTATCCCCGAATGCTGCGCTGGTGCCTGGCCCACAAGGCCGCCTTTCTCAGCCTTCCGTCAGTCGTTGTCCTCCTGGGCTTTATGATATGGTTCGGTTTCGGTCAGATTTTTTTCTTCGTCCCGAAGGCGTTGGATCAAGCCGGCGTTGAGGAGAACGACGTGCGCCACACGACCATCTGGATGGAGGCGGAGGAGCGGTTCCCCGGGCTGGGACGCGAGTTCATGCCGGCCCTCGATGAAGGATCCTTCCTCTGGATGCCTACCACCTCCCCCCATGCTTCCATCGGCGAGGCGCTGGATGTCATGGCAAAGCAGGATGTGGCTTTCGCGGAAATTCCGGAGGTCGATTCGGTTGCAGGCAAGATAGGACGCGTCGAGTCGCCGCTCGACCCGGCGCCTATCTCCATGATCGAGACCGTTATAATGTACAAAAGCGAATACAAGACCGACGCCGACGGCCGGCGCGTTAATTTCAAATATGACCGCGGAAGGGAAAGTTTCGTCAGGGATGAAAACGGAGAGCTGATCCCTGACCTCCGCGGAAGGCCATACCGACAATGGCGGGACCATATTCAGTCGCCGGACGATATATGGGAGGAGATCGTGGAAGCGGGCGAAATGGTGGGTGTCACATCCGCCCCAAAACTCCAGCCCATAGAGACCCGTCTGGTTATGCTCCAGACCGGAATGCGGGCGCCCATGGGAGTGAAGGTGTTCGGCCCGGACCTGGAAACCCTTGAAAGGGTTGCCCTCGACATCGAGGAACGGCTGCGGGAAGTCTATGAGGTGCGGGATGAAACCGTCGCAGCAGACAGGGTGGTGGGAAAACCTTATATTGTGATCGATCTCGACCGCGAAGCGCTTTCTCGCTACGGCATGTCCATAGAACGCGTACAGATGGTCATCGAGACCGCCCTCGGCGGCATGCAGATAACCCGTACGGTGGAAGGACGTGAGAGATTCGGCGTCAGGGTGCGATACAAACGCGAAATGCGCGACGACCTGGAAAAGCTGGGCCGAATACTGCTGCCCGCCATGGGCGGAAGCGAACAGATACCGCTCGAACAGGTGGCCGATATACGCTACGAACGTGGCCCCATGGTCATAAAAAGCGAGGATACCTTTCTTGTGGCCTATGTCACGTTCGGCCCGAAGCCGGGATTTGCGGAGCTGGAAACCGTGGAATCGGCCCGTGACTACCTTGAGCTTTCGATAGAAGAGGGCAGACTCTCGCTGCCCGACGGGGTAAGCTACCGCTTCGCCGGCGCCTATGAGCAGCAGGTTCGCGCCACGCGCACGCTCGCCGTCGTGCTGCCGATATCGCTGTTTATCATCTTTATCATCCTTTACCTCCAGTTTAAATCGGCCGTGGTAACACTTCTGGTCTTTGCCTCCATACTGCTGGCCTGGAGCGGGGGCTTCCTGCAGATGTGGCTCTACGGCGAGCCCTGGTTCATGAACTTCGCCCTTTTCGGGGTGAACATGCGTGACCTGTTCAATATGGACACACTTCACCTCAGCGTACCCATCTGGGTGGGATTCCTGGCCCTGTTCGGCATCGCCTCGGATAATGGAGTGGTGATGGCGACCTACCTGAAACAGCTCTTCAGCCGCACCAAGCCCTCCACGCGGGGGGAGATACGCGAGGTGTGCGTGGAGGCCGGCACAAGAAGGATAAGGCCCTGCCTTATGACCACCGCCACGACATTCCTGGCGCTGCTGCCGGTGCTGAGTTCGACGGGACGCGGCGCCGATATCATGATACCGATGGCCATCCCGTCCTTCGGGGGTATGCTGCTGGTGATACTTTCCAATTTCATGGTCCCTGTGCTCTATTGCATGGTGCAGGAACTTAAGATTTCGAAAACGGAGAGGAGTTTCCCGGGAAGCACTAAAAGATTCTTTGGAAAGGCCATCAAAATCGCTGTGATGATCCTTGTCGCTTTGGTAATAATAACGGGGGTGCTGGTCACTATATCGGCCCGCAACGGTGAACCGGCCGTTGATGATGAGGCGCCGGCGGAGATGGAGGAAGAAGACCCGCACCAGGGCCATTGAGCCGAAAAATTAATGAGTCTCTTGAAGGCCATATGTTCTAAACGTCTTATTCGTCCTATACAACCGTAGCGTTTTTTTACCCGGTGCCCTGTCTCAACGGGCGGTGGCACCACAATAACTTAAGGAGGTTTCTTATGAGAAGCATAATGAAGATGTTTGCAGGGATGTTACTGGCGGGCGGACTCGTGTTTGCGTTAACCGGCTGCAACGGCGAACCCCCCGTTGATGAGCCGGAGATGGCGGAAGCAGAAGTGGAGGATGCCATGGAAAACCAACAGTACTGTCCGGTGATGGAAGGTAATGAGATCAACCGGGATCTCTACGCCGATCACGACGGCAAAAGGGTTTACTTCTGCTGTGCCGCATGCATTTCGGCCTTTGAAGAAGAGCCGGAAAAGTACATGGAAAAGCTGGAAGAAGTCCATGAGAATCCGGATGACCACGATCTCGATCATGACAATGGTCACGATCATCATTGATGGGAGAGGAAATGATAAAACGCGTCCGTAGGCATACGGGTGAAATCTCAAAAAAAAGGAGATATTAAAATGAAACAAATCACGGCATACATGCGGAAGACAATGCTGGAAAGTACCATAAAAGAACTTGAATCCGAAGGGGCACGGGACATAACCGTCACACATGTCGATGCCATCGGGGATCTGTCCGATATCGAACGGGATCGATGGCATATACTTAGGAAATACGAGGAAAGGTATTCCGACATCGCAAAAATGGAAATAGTGTGCCGGGACAATGAGGTTCGTTCTTTCGTCGACGTAATCAAAAAACACGGTTACACGGGAGAGCGCGGTGACGGAAGGGTTTTCGTCCTGCCGGTCGAGCTGGCAGCCAATATCCGCACCGGTGAAGAAGGTAAGGAAGCGCTGTGAAATTCTAGATTTCACAACCCCCGTTCCCGGGAGGGCGAGCGTCTCCCCCGCCTCGATAGAGGCGATGTTCGGTAGCCTCGGGTTTCAACCCGGGGATGGCGGTTCACCCCCAGGATTGGCGCCCCGAAGCGGGCGCGGTGGGGCTCGAACACCCGTTTATGGTAATCACAGATATTGCTGGACGTTCATACGTGTTCGTACCACGTTGAGAATTAACGTATTTTAGCGTTTTCCGATCAACGTGTCACGTACCGCGCCCCATTC
>JAGYMJ010000271.1 GCA_018400625.1 Planctomycetota bacterium | reverse complement strand
TTATGCCCGCTGTAGCTGAGAATCGTCATTCCACCGGCACAGGGCACGGTGGTGATGTTACGGGGTACACTGAGGACTTACCTAAATGTTATGTGAAAATGTGAATTTTCAGTGAATTTCACAAAGATAATCGCAGGCCCGATAAGCCCGGAGAGCAGCATCTGAACATTTTTACCGAAAATACATCTTCAGGTGAATAATCAATGAACGACTTCAATCACTGTAGAATATATGGTAAACGATTTTGACCTCTTCGTCAATGATGAGAATCAGAAGGTTGCCCACACCATTCAATAGAATCCGGCCTTCCTTCCCGCCAAGCATAACCCGAACGAGATCGTTTAAATTAGAATCAGTTCCCAAGATAAGCTGCAATATAATCGTCGCAGTAAATCTGTTTCTCCATCAGCATCTCGGCGGTAATTCCCGCTTCCATGAGCGCACTGTCCATCGAATCCATGATGGCACCGTCCAGTCCCGCCGCTAAAGCCATCACTAAATAGGTACGGTTTATTAAACTTCTCAACTTGCAACTCTGGCTGACATTCGAGAGTCCAAGAATGAATTTCGGCGGTGGATCGCTCAACACTTTTAACTGGCGCAATGTTTCCATCACCACAACCGGCTGTTTGGGAGCCACATTGACCGGAAGTATCACGGGGTCGATGAAAAGGTCGGAAATATCCAGCCCGTGCTCCATCGCCTTCGTAACGATGGCCGCCCCCATCTCAACGCGGCTGTCCACATCACCGGGCACACCACTTTTGTCGATTGTCAGCGCAATCAACCGGGCGTTGTTTTCTACGGCAAGAGGGACATACCGCTCCAATTCTTCTTCGGTCGCTTTCGAGGAATTGATTATGGCCGAATTCTTGCACGCTTTTAAGGCCTCGCTCATCACATCAAATTTGGTCGTGTCGATACACAGGGGCAGTTCGGTCACCTCTTGTATTGATTCGACCAGCCAGAGCATATTGTCCATCGCTTGCCCCCTAGCCGTCCCGACATTGATATCAAGCGCATCGGCCCCCCCTTTAATCTGTTTTTGGGCCACTTGCTGGATTATCGACTTATCACGATTTTCGATTCCTTTCCTGACATCATCAAACATCCCGTTGATACGTTCACCAATAACAAACATTTTTTCATTCCCCTGAGCGGTAAAAGCTCCAGTTAGTGCTTCATGCATGAGTCCGCATAAAGTATTGGGTAAATATTAACTTTTCTCCATAAGTCTGCCCGCGGCCTCCCGGGCCTGTACAAGCGCCTCCGGATTACGCAGCACACACATCCCCGCCCCCGCTTCCAAAAGTCCAACGGCGGTAACAGCCTCCCAGAGCGGGGCGCGGATATCGCGGCGTCCCCATTCGGGGTAGTCGTCTTCGCTCGCTTTTGCCTCTTTCACGCGACCGGTCTGTTCGCCTATATTGACAACAACCGGCTGTTGGAGGAGTTTATCGCCGTTGAGGGCCGCATTTCGCACCCGTTCCATGACCGAATAGATATAGATCATGCCGAATCCAAGCGCGCCGGTCGTGGGATGCATCATTATATCCTCCAGTGGATAGCCGACATCTTTCAGCAGGATATTGACCTGTTTGGCGAGATTGATATCCGATGGAGATTCGGCCACGAGTTTATGTCCGTCGGCGAGACAAGACGCGGCAAGGGTGCGGTAGTCATCTTCTTTAGCGCTTGCCAGCAGGCAGTTTTCCCCCGCTGCGGCCTGAGAGCACTTCGGCAGCACAACATCATCCACTTCCGCCGTATCGATTCCCCAGATGATCAGTGGCAGACCGGTGTTTTCGAGCACGTTTTTGACGTCATCGGCGCACTCGTCCGCCGATCGGCCCCCGTCGTCCGGATGGGAGGCGTCGAGTTTGAGGCAGACGGCATCGGCACCCCACTCCTCGCATTGAGCCGCCCACTTGCCCAAATCACCGGCAAGATCGCCGACATGCTTTTTCTCTTCGTCCGTCCACCCGTCCAGAGCGCCGTTGGTAATCTGGAGGGCAAAGGCGGGAGCATTGGGGAATTCCGCTTCCCATCCTGCCAGAGGCCGTCCCGTATCACCGCCAATGGAGAGGGTGCTGGTTCTCGTACCTCCTTCCTTTGAAGTCGCTCCGATCGTAACAGTATTGATAGTACCACTGAATTTTTCATTAACATCAGGTATCGGCATATACAACCTCCTCATAATGAGAACAATAGGTAAACTCTACTGATAATATGTAAATATTCAGTGAACCCCGTCAACTCATCTCCAGCGTGCCCTGTGCCGGTGGAATGGAGATTCAGAGCTAAGTGGCGATCTTTCATACCGTAGCCGTTTCTCCACCCAGCCCGTCCCCTCCGGCGCTTGCACTGCCATCTATCGTTTATATCAAGCATCATGCGCAAGCGCCGGGGGGCCGTGCTGGGCGGAGAAACGGCGTAAAGTTTTGGTTAAGAACACTGTAGCTAATAATCTTCATTCCACCGGCACAGGGCACGGT
>JAGYMJ010000270.1 GCA_018400625.1 Planctomycetota bacterium | reverse complement strand
CGCTGTAGCTGAGAATCATCATTCCACCGGCACAGGGCACGGTGGGGATGTTACGGGATTCACTGAGGACTTACGCCACATGGTTCACTGAAAATTTAAGCGCCAACGACATCAGCGCTGACAAAGTAATGATCGCTCGGATAATTCCCACAAACCGAATCGGTGATGAACTGAAAGCAATCGGAACGGTAAAATATGGCATTCACAGGATTTTGACCGGCCGGTACGTCCGGTATGCCGTAAGATTTGAATGGCCTGAAATAAGATTGCACATGAACAAACTGGTCTCTTTTCATCTCCTGAAAACAAACGATATCGGGCGAGTGGGCTTCGATCACTTCACAGCAGTATTCTTTACGGTACTCCCAATGGTTTTCTCCGTCATCCGCGGTGGATGTGCGGATATTGCATGTCAGAATCCTCATTTGATGTCTCCTTTGAATTGGGCTCGATTAAAGATCGGCCTGTTCGACAATTTCAGGTACAAGATGGTCCCAGCCTAAAGTCATGAGGTGAACGCCGCTGCAGAATGGTTTCAGTTCCCTTATCAATCTTGCCGTAATCTCCACCGTCTTTTTCTGGCGATCATCCTTTGGTGTATCAGATAACTCCTGGGTAATTTCTTTGGGAACTTTCACCCCCGGAACATTGCCGTTCATGTATTTGGCCATACCGGCGCTCTTCAACACAACGATACCCGCCAGGATCGGAATATCAATACTGTCGGCCATCTCCATGAATCTTTCGAACGACTCCGTTTCATAAACCGCCTGTGTCTGACAAAACTGTGCTCCGGCCTCGACCTTTTTCTCCAGTTTAATGACCTGGGGCTCCACGCAGTCGGCGCACGGGGTCACACAACATCCTTTGAAAAACTCCGGCACGCCGTCAAGCTTATTGGGGCGCCCCTTAAAATCAAACCCCATATCCGTGCCGGATTCGAGCTTGGCGAGAGCTTGCAGCAGCCCTACTGAATCGAGGTCATATACCGCCTTTGCACCGGGATGATCGCCCATCGTTACGTGGTCGCCGGTCAACGCCAACACATTCCTGATGCCGAAGATGTATGCGCTCAGCAAATCGCTCATCAATGCCAGCCGGTTCCGGTCGCGGGTAACCATCTGCAAGACAGGTTCAATTCCGATGTCAAGAAGAAGTTTACTCCCCAACATGCTGGATGCACGCATGACTGCGGTTTGAATATCGGTGACATTTACCGCCGCAACTTTTTCGTTTTTAAGATGTTTTTCGGCCTCTTCCATAACCGGACCCATGTTAATCCCTTTGGGCGGGCCGATCTCTGCCGTTACTGCAAATTCTCCTTCATTGATCACTTTTTGGAAATTGCTGACTGGCTCAGACATTTGATGCCTCCTCTTCTTCCGATAATTCCATTAATTCTTCATGACTTAAGCGCCTTGGCCCGTTACTCCGGTCTTTACCCCAATCCCTCGGCAGGCGCATTTTCCGGTATTCCTCCAACCTTCCCAACTCTTTCAGACGTTCATAGATTTTGTACCAGGCACAATCCAGTTCTTCACTGACCTCACACTTACCGTCATCCGTGCCGCCGCAAGTTCCATTGATAAGACTTTTGGAACACTTTGCTATCGGGCATATTCCGCCCGTCCAGGCCAGAACACAATCACCGCACCCATGACAGTACTCCTTCCACGTTCCCGGTTCCGTGTTGGCGCCGTAAAAAGTTGTATTGAGCCCCGGCAAAAAGGGAACATCCGGATAGAGTTCGCTCATAAATCCGACTCCGACCCCGCAAGCAATGCTGAGCACGGCGTCATAGTTTTCCGGTTTTTTGGTGATATTTTCTTTGAACTCAAGATCACACTGCCGGGTAATACAATCAAAATCCGCTTCCCTCTTCAGATTTTTTTGCGAAGCCTGCAAATTGAGTTGTGCGGCAAGTTCCTGGGCCTGCTTTTCGCCTCCGCTGACACATACCGTCACACAACTGCCGCACCCCAGAACGAGGACCTTTTCGTAAGGCTGCAGCATATCAACTATTTCATCAAATGGTTTACGCTCCCCAACAATCATAATAACCTCTCCTGTTTTTTGTTATAGATAAGAACCTTTCTCTCATTTAGTTGTAATTGTCAGCATTCCAAAACCAACTGATCCCCGTCAAAACCGGCTTCTTGCAAAAGAATTTGCGCCTGTTTCACCCTTCGACGGGTTCGTGCCGCTGCCGTAGGGTACCGATCATTATTTGCAGCACAGGGCCTGACAACCACCTTTTTGGCCCCCCGTTCAAAGGCGTACAAAAGATCGGAAACACTTATTGAAGCGGTACTGACAAGATAAATTTCCGCCGTATCGGGGTCAAATGTGTTTTTTTCACCGCGCCATTCCGCGACCGACGCACAGAACCCGCCGATATAGGCCACACTGTCCTTACCATTACCAAGAACAGCGGCTGTTCGTCTTTTCAGGCTTCCCCAGTCATAGCGCTTCATGACTATCGCATTCGCCGGACACTCCGCCTCACATATACCACATGCCTGACAGCCTTCGGCGGCTATTCTGGCCACATCCGTAACTATCGGCGCATCAAACGGGCAAACGCGCACACAGTTGAGGCAAGCAGCGCATTTATCCACCAACACCTCCGCCCCGCCCCCGCAACTCATGCAGCGCCGCGCTTCCCTTGCGGCAATATCAGGCCGGTAGTTTGATTCAAAAGG
>JAGYMJ010000269.1 GCA_018400625.1 Planctomycetota bacterium | reverse complement strand
ACCGTGCTCTGTGCCTGCCTGTGCGTCGCACGCAGACAGGCCGGTGGGGATGCTACCGGATTTACGCCATTAAGAGGTGTTCTGTTCAGCCAGGACGAGACATTATCGTCAATCCGGCAACCGGTAGTCTTCGGTCAAAAGGCAAAATATACTCTGCCCACTTAAAGTTTTTGCTGAGCTTTTTTCAAAAAGCGAAATCTTTTTTCGTGAAGTACCCGATTTTTACGCACGAATTTTCGTGAAGACCCATTATTGGATCCTCTACCGACCATTTTTTCTATTCCCCCGCTGCAACTCTAACAGCTTTATCTTCTCCTCCAGGGGGTTCGGCTCCCTCCTGTTCGGACGGATAAGGATAGAGTCCCTTTGCTTCTCCGTTTTTCCACGCCTTATCGGCGATACGGGCCCATTCCCCAGCCTTATCGTCCATATCGTCCGCCAGAGTCGTAATAAGGCTTTCGGCGCCCTTGTGGGTCGGCTTCACATCATCATATTTTCCCATATACTCACGGAAAACCCACGGCCGGTCGATGAGCATGCAGGGCCGCAGATAGTTTCCGTCATACGGTATGCCGTCCCTGATCGCTTTGAAGAAGGGATGCCTGAGAGCTGCCGTAATTGTCGTATCCTTGATGTTATCGACGGCAAAGTGGCAGAAAACGCACGGCTCGATATCACCGTCGTTGTTCACGTGCAGGTAACGCTTCCCGCCCGCCATGCAGCCCTTGGTTTCGGTGCCGTCGTTCCAGAAATCAGCCAGAAAGATCGGATAGGTATTGCGCAATTCATAAACCTTTTGTCGCATCATTTCACGCTGCCGGGCCGTGACCATAAGATTCATATCGGGCTCCCGGCCCACCGGTATGTACTGAAAATACCAGCCGTAGAGACAGCCTTTGTCGATCATTTTCTCAATAAACTTCTCGCTCATGATCGTTTCGACGTTGTGGCGGGTGCCGGTGGCGCTGAACCCAAAAAGAACTCCATGACGTCGAAGGGTATCCATCGCCTCCATCACTTTTTGATAGATACCTTCACCACGTCGTCCATCGGTCAGGGCCTCACCCCCCTCGATACTGAGCATCGGCATCACGTTGCCCAGTTCCGCAAAACGGGCGGCCATACCGTCATCGATAAGGGTGCCGTTGGTATAGACCTGGAACTGGCTTTTGGGGTGATTCTCGTAGATTTCAAACAGGTCTTTGCGGAGGGTGGGTTCACCGCCCGAGAAGACAAAGAAATGCAGTCCCATCTGGTCCTCGGCTTCGGAGACCATCTTTTCGATGTATTCAAGCTCCAGATCGCTTTCACGTCCGTATTCGGACGCCCAGCAGCCCTCGCACCGGAGGTTGCACCGTGCGGTGACATCGGTCACGATGAGGTTAGGCGGCTCGAATCCTTCGTTCTCTTTAAACTTATCACGTTTGTGGGCGTTCAAAAACCAGGCATTCCCGTAAAGGTTCTGGATCAGGGATTTCCTGGCGGCGGGGCTGAGTTCATGGCCCACTCTCTCCAGCCACTTGCCGAAAGGATGGCCCTCTTCGACCAGACGGCGAAAGCGTTCCGCTTCCCGTTTATGGCGTGGTTTAGAAGCAGATTTCTCAAACAGCCACCACATCCGCGCCAGTTTTTTCTGATCAGCATCTTCGATATATTCACCGACCCGCTGAAGAAATCTGTCACCGGCCTTTTCTTTGAATTTATCAAGAAACATATTATCGCCCCCTGTATGAAAATTGTTGTTTAAAATGTATTCGTTCGCTCTCCCTGCTCTCCATCATCCACCATTCCAGGCTCTTTGTCAACTTTACGGATGAAGTACGTTTCTTTACTTTTCTTCTTCTGAGAGAGTTATCCTGAGTTTTGAAAAATCCGTGGCTGTCGATCAAAAGCGGAACTTGTCGCACCGCACTCCAAAAATCCATCCGTAAAGTTGACGAAAAGCCAAATTCAGGACGGCTCGTTCAATAAAACCGCCCTGTTGTCTTTTTCAATAAGAAGCGTCACTGCGGAAGCTCCCTGTTCATAAGTTGTTTATTCTTCACTGGAACTCTTCACTTCGACTTTCTTTCCCTGTGACTCGGCGGTTTTGGGAAGCCGAACCGTAAGAACACCGTCTTTGAATTCGGCTTCAGCCCCTTCCTCGTCAACATGAGGCGGCAGTTGCAGAGTTCGGGCGAATGAACCGGAACTGCGCTCCACCCGGAGATAGTTCTCCCCTTCGTCACGGTCTTCCTGTTCGCGACGGCCTTCAATATACAGCCGCCCCTCATCAACCGTGACATTGAGGTTTTCTTTTTTTACTCCGGGCAGCTCAACCTCCGCCTTATACTCTTTGTCCGATTCCGAAACGTCAACGGCCGGGCCAAAGTCCAGTCCTTTTCTCAGCCACGGTGCGATTTCGGCACCGGTGCTGAAAAAATCTTCCAAAGCGTCTCGGAAAACATCCTGCATATCTCCTCTACCCGGTCTGTCAACGGTTTCGGGACGTCTGCGTCTCTTTCTCCACGGTATTAAGTCTCTCATCGTCATAATATACACCTCCATTTCACTAAAGTTAAAACTTACCTCGGACTTTTCCTGAAAACTCTAATGCAAGGGACATGCCAAACGCCTGGCAACAGACGTGCAAAACTCCATCGAATTGCATAACATTGCCTTACACAACACATTTTTTTGATTATGTGATTTAAACCACCCTGACACTCCTCCTCCACCGAAAAGCAACAAATCAGAGGAATCAGGAGAAAAAAAATAAACACCAGAAATAATAACGGGAGAAAACCATGTGTCAGAAAGACAGAGGCAGTCGATCAAGAATGCCATTTTGGCAAGGTCTTTAGGCGGGACAGTTCAATCGCACTCGAAGCGATCTTCGGGCAGGGGGAAAAAGATTAGGGTAAAGATAGTATTTATGATATCCACAATTTTCTGTCGATGTACGCTCATTAAGCGGCCTATGCGTTTTCAGAGACTTTCGCTCTGAAAACGGAGCGCCCGACGGACAGTGGTTCTTTTGCCACCACCGGCCCTGTGCCGGTGGAGCCAATGATTAATTACTACGTAAGCAATGCACTACCAAGCCCCCCACC
>JAGYMJ010000268.1 GCA_018400625.1 Planctomycetota bacterium | reverse complement strand
AAATAGTTTCCCGAGGTCATGAATGGAACCCGCTATCCAGATGCCTTCGATCCTGTCCGGGGAAAGTTCCATCTCCGTGGCAATAGCGCGGGCAAGGTCCGCGACCCGGATCTGGTGACTGGCCGTATAGGGATCTCTGGCCGCCACGGTCGATATGATGACCTGAATAGTCGTGTTGACGGCATCCCTGAGATTTTGCAGGGTTTGCTGGCGTGTCTCCTCCGCCTGTTTGTGCTCGGTGATATCCCGGAATATGCTGAGGAGATAATCGCGGTTATCCAGCCGGATCTTTGATCCTGTGATCTCCACCGGGATTATTTTACCGCTTTTTGATAACAGGGTGTCTTCGAGAGTTCGCGTCGCATCTTCTGTTTTTTGTAATTGGTAGCTGGGTGAATAACCGTTTATTAGATGCTCTTGTGGATGAAGGATGCGCTTCGGCTGTCCCAGGAGTTCGGTTTTGTCTTTTTCCACCATACGGCACAGGGCTTGGTTGCAGTCCACCATCTTGCCTGTCTCCATATCGGCTAGAGCCATCCCATCCTGGGTTCCCTCGAATAACAACCGGTAGCGCACTTCGCTCTCTTGCAGTGCCTCCTCCGACTGTTTGCGTTCCGTGATTTCCTGCTGCAGGTTCTCCACGGCATGTGTTAAGTCTTTTGTCCTGCTGGTTACCCTGGCTTCCAGCTCTTCCTGATAAGCACTCATCAAGTCATTATAGGCCTTGACCTTCAGCAGGGACCGGACCCGGGCAAAGAGTTCCATTTTATTAACTGGCTTTGAAAGAAAATCATCACAGCCGGCTTCACTACCTTTCACCCGGTCTTCCGGTTCACTCAATGCGGTAATCAGGATGATTGGAAGCTGTCGATGCCTATTGTCTTGCCTGACCCTACGGGTAACTTCAAAGCCATCCATGCCGGGCATCAATATGTCCATAAGAATCAGATCGATTGCAGTACCGGATAGCACTCCCAGCGCTTCTTCCCCGCTTGCCGCCTTGACAATTTCATAACCCTTCGGAGCAAGATAGGCTTCGAGAAGCTCACTATTCTGGGGCTGATCATCAACAACCAAGATCACCGGCTTGTCTTTCATCCCCTGCCTCCTTTGACGTCACACCATATTCAAAAACGCACAACTCACAGGATAAACTGACTGACTTCTTTTGCAAAAGTGCGTGTATTTATCGGTTTCCCTATGAATCCGCTGTTCGTTATCTCATCCAACTCTTCTCTGCCTTCTGCCATTACAGAAGCGGTCACAAAAACAATGGGGATAGCAAACGTCTCCTTGTCTTGACGCAATATCCTGGCAGCTTCGGGACCGCGCATGTCCGGCAACCGCACATCCATGATTATGATATCCGGCTTTTCTCTCCTGGCCATGGCAATTCCATCGGAAGCATTCTCAGCTTCAAAGACTTCAAAGCCGGCGACCTCCAAAAGGTCTTTTTCCAGCATCAGATTGTTTTTATCATCATCGACAACCAATGCTTTCTTACTCATCCCACAGCTCCTTACTGGATACGATAGGCAGCGTAAAGCAGACCGACGTGCCTTTATTGAGCCCCCTTGATTCCACCGTAAGCTTCCCTCCGTGCAACTCCACCAGCTTTCTGGAGAGCGGTAAACCAAGACCGGTCCCCTCGGTTACATATGAATATGGGGCATCGACATGAAAAAACCCTTCAAATATTTTCTCCATGTTTTCAGGTGCGATGCCGCGTCCCGTATCCCAGACCTCTATTTCTATCTCAGAATCAACTCTCTTTGCCCGCATGCCAATTGTACGACCCTCGGGGGTAAATTTGACTGCATTTGAAATCAGGTTGTATAATATCTGTTTTACCTTGAGATCATCGGCTTCGATATGGGGCAGGTCTTCGGCTATTTCCAGCAACAATTCCAACTTCTTTTTGCTGATCATATCCGAGAACAGCAGCGAGATCTCAACTAACAGGTCTCTCATCGGCAAGCTGGATACGGTGAGCTTCATCTTTCCGGCTTCAACTTTTGCCATATCCAGTATCTGATTGATCAGCAAGAGCAGGTGCTTTCCGCTGGTTAAAACATTATTGACATATTTCTTCTGCTTCTCATTAAGCGGCCCGAAAGCTTCATCGTATAATACCTCAGAGAAACCAATAATGGAGTTGAGCGGAGTCCTGAGTTCATGAGACATGTTGGCCAGAAATTCAGATTTAACCCGAGCGGTACGTTCTAACTCGGCGGCTAACACCGTTAAATCTTCATGAGCTTTTTTCAGCCCGTTTTCTATCTCCCTGCGTTCGGTGATGTCCTCGATGGCCAGAAGGATCATCTTTGAGCCGATGTCTTTCCGATATATTTCGCGGGCATTGAGCAACATGCTTTTATGACCGATGTCTTGGAAATCATGGTCAACCTCGAAGCCGTTGAACGCTTCCTTTTCAGGAAGGACTTCTTCAAGCAGATCCCGAAGCTTGGGAATATCCCATTGTTTGTTTCCAAGGTCATAAATGAAACTTCCGATCGTCTCATCAGGCGTTACGTTAAAAATTCTGTAAAAGTTGCGGTTTGCCGAGATGATCTTCAGGTCCGCATCCATGACCAAAAGGGGCTCTCGAACCGTTTCCACAATGCTTTCAGCATAGCGACGGGCCTCCTCAATCACAAGCTCAGTCGATAGACCTCCGGTTATTGATTTTTTCAGCTCGGCATTTTGCGAACGTAATTCCGTCAGTTCATGTACGAGTTGCCTCTTTGTCTTATTATCATCTTTCATAAAGGTACCTGCAGAAATCTGGATAGAAAGCGCGCAGTCTGCGCAAATGTGTAAAAGTCCCGTGTGCCGCTGCTGACGAGTGGCCGATGAATTCGCTCAGACCTGAGACCCTCTCCATTGGGGGATGGCCATGATAACTAAAGCAAGCCAGCGAACAATGAAATCATATGAGAATCAAAGAAATTCCCATTAATCTCAAGGCCCTTACGGACGTGGTGTCTTCTGATTCAAGTTTCACTTGTCCAGCCTGCCTGTCGCGGATGCGAAATTCAGATTGGCTGATCTTGACGGAGCCGTCGGGGAAGGTGACGGCTATCGCCAGCTCGCCACCCATGGCTTTGATGAAATTTTTCAATGCACTGATGTACATGTCGGTACGCTTTTCATTTTTTGACACGGCCGCCTGTTTCCCCGACAATGTCTCATCCGCGACGTGATTGTTATCCTTGAACCCCCAAGGCCCCAACATTTCTTTTGATTATGTTGACCCGGTCTATTTGCCATGCAGGAAATCCATCCGCCGGATCGTTTCTGTATCACTTGTCTTGCCAGGATAAACCCGGGCGGTCTTCAGGTCCTGGTGACGCAACAGTACTTTCGAAAGTCAAGCACGCAGAACTTAACCATAGTCTGCGAATTACAGTTTGAAAGGAACAGGTGAATCCAGGCGCGTTGCCCACCTGGACTCGGTTTAGAGTTACGAAAAATCGGTGCGGCGGGCAACGTCGTCTGAAACGACTTCAGCAGTTAGCATCCGCCCTTTTCCCCGCCCTTTTTCGGACCAGCGGGTTTGCTTGTTCCTTTCCCTTTTCCTCTGCCGTGCCCATCTTTCGGTCCTTTGCCCTTTGGGCCTTTTCCGTCTTTATTTGGCATGGTTATCACCTCCTGTTTTTGTGGCTTCTCAATAAAAAGTATTTTATTTTTACGGTGACTCTCGTTCTGTTATATGAAGGCCGATCCTCACGGTCCTTATGTATCAGGCAATACTTACCACTTCCGAGTTCTTGATCTTGATTTTCGACGGTCCGGGTTGTATAACGATCCTTTCAACCGCCCGTTCAACTTCAACGGTTTGTAGAGAAACGTCAGTCTCCTGCGTCACCTCATTCTCTCCCCGTTAAAATGTTCTTGGATGAAAGCTTTATCTTCATCCGACAATT
>JAGYMJ010000267.1 GCA_018400625.1 Planctomycetota bacterium | reverse complement strand
GGCTGCTACAGCCGTATCCGTTCCATCGCTGATAGCATCCACATCAAGTTCGATAGCGTCTTCAAGAAATTTATCGATCAAAACCGGATGATCGGGTGAAGCGCTGACAGCCTGCGTCATAAAGTGGTCTAAATCCGATTCATCATAGATAATTTCCATTGCGCGTCCGCCGAGCACGTAGGAGGGACGGACGAGGATGGGATAGCCGATACTGCGGGCAAGGTCAAAAGCTTCCTTATAAGATGTTGCTGTGCCGTTCGGGGCTTGTTTAAGGTCCAAGCTTTCCAGTAACTGTTTGAATTGTTTTCTATCTTCTGCCAGATCAATGCTCTCTACACTTGTTCCAAGCAACGGTGCGTCGGCCTCTTGAAGCTCTGCAGCGATATTGAGCGGGGTCTGGCCTCCAAACTGAAGCACTATGCCGTCGGGTTTTTCTATCTCCACCACATTCAGCACGTCTTCGGCTGTCATCGGTTCAAAATACAAGCGGTCGGAAGTATCGTAGTCGGTGCTCACGGTTTCGGGATTGCAATTGATCATAACAGCTTCATAATTCTCTTCTCTGACGGCCATAGCGGCATGCACGCAGCAATAATCAAATTCAATGCCCTGGCCGATTCTATTCGGTCCGCCGCCCAGTATCATTATTTTCTTCTTATCCGTTGCCCTGGATTCATCAACCTGATCGTAACTTGAATAATAATAGGGGTGAGATGCTTCGAATTCGCCGGCGCAGGTGTCGGCAAGTTTATAAACGGGCCGGATGTTCATATCCCTTAATTTTAACCGTACCTCACCGGGAGTTGAGCAGAGCATGTGAGCAAGCTGCACATCGCTGAATCCCCACCTTTTTGCGCGTCTGAGCTGGGCTTTGGTCGCGTTGTCCAGGGAACCGGTTTCAAGCATTTCTTCCTCAAGATCCACAATATCCTTGAATTGATTGAGAAACCACTTGTCCATATGGGTCAATTCATGAATCCGTTCGATATCGAATCCTTGCTTCAACGCAAGCCTGACATAAAAAATACGTTCATCGTTGGGCTGCGCGAGTTTTGATACCAGCACATCTTCCGCCGGCATTGAGTCGGGGTCTTTGCCGTCAGCCCCAAAGCCGTAACGATCCATTTCCAATGAACGCAACCCTTTTTGGAAAGATTCTTTGAAATTACGTCCGATCGACATCGACTCTCCGACGCTTTTCATGCTGGTATTGATGTTCCGGCCGGTCGCGGGGAATTTCTCAAAAGTAAAGCGCGGAATTTTCAGCACGCAATAATCGACGGTGGGCTCTGTGATGGTATAAGTCGAACCTGTTACGTCGTTCATGACCTCATCAAGTGTATATCCCACGGCGAGTTTTGTGGCAACCCTTGCAATCGGGAAACCGGTCGCTTTGCTTGCTAATGCGGAGGAACGCGAAAGTCGCGGGTTGACTTCAATGATAACTATATCATCGCTCTGCGGGTCACCGCCGAGCTGGATGTTAATACCTCCCCCCTTAACGCCTATACGGCGTATTATTCGGTGGCATATCTCGACATAAGTCGCATAGTCATCATTTGTGAGGGTCTGAGCAGGCGCCACAACCATACTGTCTCCGGTATGGATACCCATCGGGTCGATGTTTTCCATACTGGTGATGAGAATGACATTATCGGCCTTGTCGCGCATGACCTCGAATTCAATTTCTTTCCAGCCGATGACACTTTCTTCCATTAAAATCTCACTGGCCGGGCTGGCTTTCAGACCGTTTCTCATCAACTCAGGCGCTTCTTCCGAGTTATAAATCGTGCTGCCGCCCGTGCCGCCCATCGTGAATGCAGGCCTGATAATAACCGGCAGGCCTATTTTCTCCATCAGCGCAAAAGCTTCATCCATGTTGCGAGCTATGCCGCTTTGCGGGACTCTGAGTCCGATCTCAATCATCGCCTCCTTGAACTCTTCCCGGTCCTCCGCCACACTGATAGCTTCGGGGTCACAGCCGAGCACCTCGACATCATATTTGTCAAACACCCCGGCTTTGTCAAGGTCTATCGCTGCATTGAGCCCGGTCTGTCCACCCAAAGTTGGCAAGACGGCATCCGGCCTTTCCCGTTCGATAATCTTTTCAATAACAGACGGTGTAATCGGTTCTATGTAAGTCTTATGCGCCATCTTGGGGTCGGTCATAATTGTTGCCGGATTGCTGTTTATCAGCACGACCTCATATTGCTCTTCCAGCAAAGCTTTACACGCCTGACTGCCGCTGTAGTCAAACTCGCAGGCTTGCCCGACAATTACAGGACCGCTTCCTATCATCAAAATCTTGCTCAGGTCGTTTCTTCGTGGCATATTAAAACGTCTCCCTTGTCTTCTTGTTGGTTGCTCTTTGTTATTTTTTATCGGAGGCTAAATAGTTCCAAAAAAATCTAATATGTGGCTGTTAATACCGTCCTTGCCGCGGGGCGACAGGAGAGGCTGATAGCCCAAAGCGGAACCATCGCATGTCCTGATGCCCTCAACAGACCCGTCGTTGACGTTGGCAAAAGCCAATTCAACGTTCTCACTGTCTTCCACGCTCCCCCTGTTCAGCACGACGGAGTGGCGCTGTTGTGTGTTTTCAAGGCTATTATCCTTGATGTTACGCACAGGATAGTTGGCGCCGTGATGTCCGCGTTGAAGATATTCAACTTTACACCCCATCGCCATGCCCAGTGCTGCACTGCCCAGACCACATGCAAGGATGGGCAGCCGGCCGGTTAAGCTCTTGAGGGTTTCGACAATTCCATGCGGCGGATGACTAAAAGCCGGCCCGTCGGTAACGATTAAAGCTTCGGGGTTCTGTTCCCAAACCGTATCCGGGGTGGCGTTCGATTGGAGTATTGTCGGTTGGCAGCACCGACTAATCTGCCCGGCAAAAGAGTTACGCATCCCGAGGTCTATAAGAACAATGTTGGGACTGTCATTTGATTGCGGGGGGGAAGCTTTTCCTCTTATTTTCTCCCACGCCGGTCTTTGCAAATCGCTGATTTTTTCCAACAAATCCGCCTCTTCCTGTTCATGCTTTTCCGATGCGATCAATGCCGGCATCTCTCCTTTCATGCGCAGATGTACGGCAAGCCAGCGGGTGTCAACGCCTGAAAGACAGACAGTGTTGGAATCGTTCAGAAAATCCAAAAGCCCCTGTTCCGATCTGTAATGGCTTGGGTAACTGCAGACTTCTCTGACTATCAGGGCATTGGGCTGAATATCCTCTGATTCCAAAGACGCTCTTTCAACGCCGGTATTTCCTATTTCAGGATAGGTAAAAGAAAGCAGAACTTTGTGATAAACCGGATCAGTAAGCATCTGAGTAAAGCCTACTACGCCGGTATTGGCTGTCAACCAGCCGGTCACCGGTGAATCATAACCTCCACGCAGCTCACCTTCTAATTTCGTTCCGTCAGCAAGCAGAAGAAAACCGTCCATAAAAAAACCTCGTTTTAATTAGTGTTTATCTTTGTGTTAAAAGTATAACATCAAATAGATTTTTTGACAATTGCAGACGGTTCTTTTGACATTTGGGCTTTGTCTCGTTAGTATAGGGTCGTTTATATTTAGTAAGTCTTCAGTGAACCACGTTGATTTTGGATTCCTACCGCCGGGCTTGTCCCGGTGGAGGAGTATTTATGCACTACAATAACTTTGACAACCCCCGGCCTCGCCCGCCGCGTTTCTGCCCAGGGGCGGGATAAGCCATTGAAAGATAAATTTTTCATCTTGCATAAAAGCTTACAAATATAATTTTATTTCCCCCCTGGGCAGAAACGCGGCGGGCGAGGCCAGGGGACGTAACCATCTGTAGTGCAGAAATACCGCTCCACCGGAACAAGCCCGGTGGTAACGTATTTCACTGAATATTGACCATTCAGCTTAAATTTTAAGGACATAATAATGAGATATGTAAGGGATAATATAGCTTGCTTGGAAGGATACACTCCCGGTTTTCAGCCGAAAGAAGCGGATTTTATTAAGCTGAACACCAACGAGAATCCCTATCCCCCCTCTCCACTCTCTATAAAGGCTATGAAAGCCGCTTGTGAAGAGTCTATACGTAAATACCCTCCCCCGCTCGCTGATGATTTTCGGGATGCCGCAAGCACGGTACTTCATGTCAAACCGGAAGAAATCATCTGTGGTTTCGGCTCCGATGACATCCTCACCATCGCCGTGAGAACTTTTTGTGATCAGGGCGATCCTGTAGCCTTCACCTATCCTTCGTACAGCCTGTATGAAATATTGGCGGGTATTCAGGGGGCTCAATCTCTCATCGTTGATTTCCCGGAAGATTTCTCCCTGCCTGAAGAATTAAAGGATACCGGGGCCAAACTGACTCTGCTGGCCAATCCCAATGCACCCAGCGGAACATTGATAAAACCCTCAACAATAAAAACTCTTGCTGCCGGGCTTGCCGGCATTCTGCTGGTGGATGAAGCCTACGTCGATTTTGCTTCGGACAATTGCCTGAGGCTGATAAGAGAGTGTGATAACCTTGTAATAACACGCACATTCTCAAAAGCTTACAGCCTCGCCGGCCTGAGGTTTGGATTTGCAATAGCGAACCCTCATCTTGTCAATGAGATGATGAAAGTTAAAGATTCTTATAATGTCAGCGCGCCTGGCATGGCCGGAGCAAAAGCGGCTATTGAAGACCAAAAATGGCTGAAAAAGAATGTGGATCAAATCATCAACACCAGGAAGACACTTTCGGCAGGTTTAGAATCCCTCGGATTCCATTGCCAGCCGTCAGAAACCAATTTTGTTCTTGCTGAAGCGCCGGAAAACACCGTCGCAAAAGAGCTATATCAGCGGTTGTTTGAAAATAAAATCCTTGTACGTTATTTTAACATGCCACGGCTTGATCACTGTCTGCGTATTACTGTCGGAACGGATAAGCAGATAGCGCGTCTGCTGGCGGTGTTGAAAGAAATCTTAAACGAAGAAGAAATGTAAATCCTCAGTGAACCACAGTGGTGATAAAACAACGCACTTCATTGAATATTTACGAATAAATATCTTCATATTGGACATGCCATAATACGCTCCTAAAGCCACAAAGCCGTTATGAAATCCTTCTATCGGGTAAAAAAAATGAGTGAACACAAAAGAACAGGAAAAAAAGAACGCGCCACCAGTGAAACAAAAGTGCAGGTCAATTTAGACCTGGACGGAAGCGGCATCAGCGAAATAAAAACAGGGATCGGATTTTTGAATCACATGCTTGAACTGCTGGCAAAACACGCCGCCTTCGACCTGAAAATCAATGCCGAAGGCGATCTGGACGTTGACTCACATCACACAACCGAGGATGTCGGTATAGTTTTCGGCGAAGCCTTTAAGGAAGCTCTCGGAGATAAAAAAGGCATAAATCGCTTTGCCGATGTGTCACTGCCCATGCAGGACAGCCTCGTGAAAATATCTCTCGATATATGCGGACGCCCCCACCTGGAGTATGTGGTCCATTACCCCACCGAGAAAATCGGGGATTTTGATACAAATTTAGTCGAAGAATTCCTGCATGCATTTGTCACACATGCCGGCATCACTATGCATATCGAAGGTGTACGGGGCAGCAATTCTCACCATATTGCCGAAGCGGAATTTAAAGCGTTGGCACGCGTTCTGAAAAAAGGATGTGAAATAAATCCCAACGCTCAAAACGACATCCCATCGACAAAAGGCTCGCTCTGATTTTTGGTATTCAGAATAACTGGCTCTTCGTCAACTTGGCAGATGTAACTTTGGAGGTAAGTCCTCAGTGATCTACGTTGTCCCTCCACCGTGCCCTGTGCCGGTGAGATGATGATTAAGCACTACGTGTATATAACTTACAACCGTAGCCGTTAATC
>JAGYMJ010000266.1 GCA_018400625.1 Planctomycetota bacterium | reverse complement strand
TACGAACTCTTCCATTGTATCTGTGAAGCTTCGTGCCGCTTTCAGGCAATCGGCATCGGGGGTTTCGAGCTTTATAACCCGCCGGAGTCCGATTTCATAACGTGTGGAATCCACCCTGACAGCATTCAGTATCAAAAGGGATGTATTGGCCGCCTTGGCAAGCCGGTAGGGGGAAGAGGGTAAGGATATTTCTTCCCCCAGGAAAGGGACATGAAGCTTGTTTTGTTCGTTGCCAAAAGCCCTGTCACCCATTATCGTCAGTATCTCGCCGCTATTCAAAACCTTTATCATCTCAAGTATGCTTTCCATGCCTTTGCGCGGATCAATAATAGAAAAGGGGAGCGTTCGGCTGATCATTCGTGCAATGGGGGAATCTTCTCCTTGCGGCAGCATAACAGCGGAGACGCGCTTTTCCAAAAAACCAAGAGCGGACATCGCAATCTGCCAGCACCCGAGATGAGAGACGAGCAAAACTGCGCCTTTATCAGCAGACACAGCCTTTTTTAGCTCTTGCTTATTCACACACACCGTTTGTACTATTTGGGGTCCTATAAGTGCAACCGCGGCCTGATCGATAAGTATATGTCCAAAAGAGCACACCAACCTGTAGCTGTCCCAGATTTTGCGCAATTCACCTTCTCGCCAGGGGAAGCGCCTGTCCAGATAATATCTTGTTCGTTGGCGGATATCGGCGTTTAACAGTATATACCACAACACAACAAGGTACATGAAATGATAAGCCAATCGGCGTCCTCCTATCCGTATAGCTAAGCGAAAGAACCTTAATTGCCAGGGTTTTCCTACCTCTTTGGCCGCCCATTGTCGATGATCGCCGTATCGGCTTTCGGAGGGAGCATCACTCATTTTTTCTTTGGGGTTTATATCCATTTAGTACATCTTTTATTCCTGACCGACACGTTTGCCGCGGACCCGGCCGACCATGTGAGCGCCCAGTATGGCTGTACCCTGTATGAGCCAGGCTGTCGGCTGATCGGGTGCCAGACTGGAAACTTCCCCCCCGATATATGTGCCGTAAGCAGGGTAGAGTATGTGATAAGCATCACGCAATTCATCGTCATCTCCGTACTCATGCAAATAACCCATGACATCGCCGGTTGCTATCGCTTCATGGTATAACGACCCAAAAGGCAGAGCATAGACGAAAGCGTAGAGTCCTTTCCACGAACGCCGTCCGAAATCTTTAGCATGTCCTCCTTCATGCCATGCCACGGCGGGAATATCGGAATACAGGTTGATCGTGTTCGAATAAGGGCGGTAATTATCACCACCAAATATGCGGCCCGGGAATATCGTATACTGAATGGCATTGAGAACACCGAATGAGTATCGAAACCAGGGCTCCACCTCCCGGTTCCGCAGGGATCGGCGCCATTCGTCGCGAACGTTCCAGGCGTTGATGCGCACCTTGACATGTTCTATTTCGTTCACTTCAAGATACTCTTCCAGTGCATGTATGGTCTCATCGGAGATCACATGGCTGTCAACCTTATGATTCCAGAGGAGCAGCTTTCCCAATAAACTTCCCGGCCATATCCAGCCGATAGATTTATCGAGTACGGGTACAGGACGCCCCCTGACGAACTGATCTTCGTCCGGGCGCCGTCTCAATGTCTTTACGCTATCGGTGATCTCGACTTTTTGATACGGTGCAGTCGCACATCCAAACGAAACACTGAATGCAAAAAAAACACATATCAATACGATAGCATTCGATCTTAAAAGATTTCTCATGAATCGATTTGTCGTAACTGTAATATTCAGTGAAACACGTTACCGCCGGGCTTGTCCCGGTGGAGCGGTATTTT
>JAGYMJ010000265.1 GCA_018400625.1 Planctomycetota bacterium | reverse complement strand
GGCACAGGGCACGGTGGTGATGAGGCAGCGGGGTTCACTGAATATTTACGGACGTTGTTCAGAGGATATCTGCAATTTATCTGAAGTCGGGCTTAAAGTAGAGAAATTCGGCCGGGAGCAATAAATGAGAAAGAGAAAAAAAAAGAAGGGAACAAAACTAATCATCCCGGAGGATAGAGCCTATACGCGCAACCACGAATGGGTGAGAATCGATTCGGCGGTCGTTGAGGTAGGGCTTACAAAACCCTTGTTAAATCAATTGGGTGATTTGATTGCGCTTGAACTGCCGGAAGTTGAGGATGTGATGCTTCGTGGATTCCCTATAGCCGTGGTAGAGAGTGTGGATAAGCTGCATGAGATTCTACCGCCTGCCGATGCGGATATATTAGATGTCAATAAGGAACTCGAGTGGGACCTGGATGGTCTTTCAGAGGATCCATACGAGGAGGGATGGCTCATTAAAATTCAAGTTGAAGAACCGGATCAGTTGCGTGATTTGTTAACCCCCGATTCGTATATCGAATACTGTCAAGAGACGTTAGGAGAGGAAAGTGAAATTGTCTGAAAAAAATTACAAAGTTGGTGTTGTTGGCGCAGGACTTGTGGGCGAAGAGCTTGTCAGGATTTTAGAGGAAAGGAATTTCCCTATGCTGGAACTCCGTGTCATGGCTACAAGTTGCCGGGAACAGGAAATCGCAGGGAAAAAACGCAAGGTGATCGAAACTTGCAGGTCGGCATTTGAAGGGTTGGATATAGCACTTTTTGCCGGGACGGAAGGCGATTCAGGCGCTGCACAGCTTTATGGCTGGCAGGCCGTCGAAGACGGAGTTTTTGTGGTGGATAACGGGAGTGATTTTCGTATGGACTCGCGGGTTCCGCTCGTGATTCCCGAAGTTAATGCCGAGGCTATGTCCAACCATGAAGGCTTCATTGCCAACCCGAATTGCAGCACTATACAGATGGTTGCCGCTCTGGCGCCCCTGCATCGTCACGCCGGAATAAAAAGAGTGGTTGTAAGCACATATCAGTCGGTAAGCGGGACGGGACGCAGCGGGATCAGGGCTTTAGCCGACCAGCGCAATGCGCTCGCCAAGGGTTCAACGGCGGATGCGGGGCCTTATCCTTATCAGATACTTAATAATTGTCTGCCGGAGATAGGAAGCCTGAAATCACAGGATAATTACCCCGGCTATTTCAGTGAAGAAGTTAAAATGATCGATGAGACCCGCAAAATTCTTGACGACCCGGAATTGCCTGTAACCGCTACATGTGTACGCGTGCCGGTGGATATGTCCCATAGTGAAGCTATAAATGTCGAATTTGAGAATCAGATAGATGTTAAGACCGCCAGAGAATTACTGTCCCGTTCTGAGGGGATAGAAGTTAGAGATGAGCCTGAGAATTCTAAATATCCGCTCCCGTCCGATGCGGCGGGCACCGATGCGGTTTATGTCGGGCGCATACGATTAGACCCCTCCAGGCCAAATACACTTGATTTCTGGTGCGTTTCCGACAATATCCGTAAAGGCGCTGCTCTGAATACCGTTCAGATTGCTGAAAAAGCTATAGACCTGGGATTGATATGAAAAAGACCTCAATGACTTGATTTTGTCAATGAATTATGATACAAGTATGTTGGTAAGTCCTCAGTGAACCCCGTAACATCACCACCGGCACAGAGCACGGTGGCGATGAGACAACGGGTTTCACTGAATATTTACGGACAACAAAATGTCACTATTTGAAATTGTTTACTTCAGAAGATTTACCAACAATGCATAAAAAAAACATTCTTACTTCAGAATGGAACCCGAAGAAGGCGGCTGACGCGGTCATGAAATATCTGGTAAAAGTTACTCCATCCCAAGCGAAAGGGGCACATGATGCAGAATTTGTCTGTGTGGGTAATCGCGCTTATATCGTGGAACACGACAATGATGAGAAACCCGGACACGGCGCGGGCAAGGCGATGTACTGCATTCTTTCGGCAGTCAACCTGCAGACACTGGCCGTGGAAGATACACTTCTTTTGGCTAAAGCCGGACAGTCCTTCGCCAACGTGACTTTGCCGGATGCCCAGACATTCGTGCCGCGTATCATACAGAAAGACACCGATACCCTGCGCTGCTTTTTCGCCTCCCAACCCGGCGATGAACAGGCCCAGACCTGGTACCGCGACTTCGACCTGCGAAGTGGCGAGTTTGCCGACACCATCCACAGGGCCAGGATCAAGACCGCGGCCGGATTGTTCGACATGCAGCCTAAGTATTTTCATGCTGATGCGGTTGCCCGTGGATTAAAAAAAAACCCCTGTAATCATGGAATGTACATCTTTGACTCGTTCAAACGATTCGACGGCCGGATCTATGTCGCGCTGAACAACTATCCGGGAAAACAGAACGCTCTGGCTTTCCTGCATGATGATTTTGAGACTTTTGAAGTCGTCGGTCATTTCAACGAGCCGCAGTCGGCCCGGCTGAGTGAATCCGCTGTGAACCGTCTGCCCGACGGCACCTGGATGGCGATCTGCCGCAATGATGCCGGGAACTACCTCTTCACGACGAGCCTGGACGGCAGGACATGGACTGAGGGGCGGGAGATGCCGTTTGTAAAGAACGGCGGCAATTCCAAGCCGACGTTCGACCGCTTCGGTGGTACCTATTACCTGGGCTGGCAGGAGGCGACACGCATCGGCGGCTGCCGACGCAGCGTGTTCAATCTGGACATTTCATGTGACGGAGAGAATTGGCAGCGCAAATACCGTTTTGAGACGCCGGAATCGTTCCAATACCCCACCTTCCACGAGCACGATGGAGCGATATGGCTGAGCGTTTCGCAGAGCGACCATCGCGGCAGCACCGACCGGATCATGTTTGGCAAACTGGAGGATTTGTAAAAAATGAATGAGAAATATAGTTGAAGGAAAGAAAGCAAGATCATTCGTAAGAAGACCTTATCAGTATGTTGAACATTATTTATTGAAGGGCATCCAAAACAGAAGCTGACAAGTTATATAATTATCAGAAGTATGAAGCGACATTAAGGAATTTGCGCTCAAAGACCGCAGGATACGGGACGGCTCGTCGGACGTAGATATTCAGTGAACCCCGTTGCCTCATCACCACCGTGCCCTGTGCCTGTCTGCGTGCGACGCACAGGCAGGCAC
>JAGYMJ010000264.1 GCA_018400625.1 Planctomycetota bacterium | reverse complement strand
GGCATCCGCATGTACGGGGCCGGTGAGGACCCCGTCGCCCTGATCGAAGGCAATATCAGTTGGGGGCATCGGGGCGCGGATTTCCAAACGAAAGGCGGCGACCTGAATCAGCTCGGTAAAGTTGTACGTTCTATAGCCCCTTCAGGTTCGATGATCGCACGCCAGGCCACTTATTCTCTCATGACAACGGGGAATGATCATCCCAGCAACATTTTGCTTGATGAGGAAGAAAACCTTGACCTGAACCGCGAGTTCGCCGATCCGCAGAACCTGGACTTCCGCCTTCAGGCCGATTCCCGTTTCCGTAACGCAGGCCCCGAAGGCGCCGATAAAGGCCCCTTTCCCTATGAGCCGAATATCTTTTACGTTACGCCCCATGGGGATGATAATGCCGACGGACTCTCCATAGAAAACGCCTGGAAATCATTGGAACATGCCCTGAACAAACTCCCCCCCGGCAGCACGCTTTACGTGGAAGGCGATGCAAATACCAACGATACCGTACTGAGCGTCGAAAACGATGACGAGAACATGCCGATTCGGATACGCGGGCGCGGAACCAGCCCGGCTTCGATTACCGGCGCTCTGTCGATCCGGCAGAGCCATAACATCGAATTCGAGCGAATAAACTTCACCGAAGGGATTTTAATCGGAGACAGCAGCAATCTACGGTTCAATAACTGTCAATTTACCGGCAGCGGCTCCTCAATCCGCGCCGAGAGAGTCGATGGCTTGCGCATTACACACAGCATCTTTTCCCATTTCACAACTTCTGCCTTGCAGGCAAAAGACAGCTCCAACGTATTTCTGCAGAGCAACATTTTCGACAATACCGAAGGGACGGCCGCTGAAGCCGACCAAGCGGACACTATGCTCTATAGCGACTACAACGGTTATAGTCAAAGTGAACAGGTGTGGCGGATCGGCGGCGAAGAGTTGTCACTCCAACAGGTTCAAAGCGAGCACGATCGCTACTCAAATGTCATCACACCGGAATTTGAGGAAGAAGACCAGCGTTTGAGCCTGCGGAACCAGGCGTCTTTGGCAACAAAAGGCGCGTTCGCCGGACCGCTTGGCGTTCACCGGAAGTTTACCGAACTGGAGCACGTGCTGCGTCTGGCCGGTCCCTTTGTGCATTCGGTGACCGATACGACGGCCAACATCGAGTGGTGGGTCTCCGGGCCGACCGATATCGGACTGGAGTGGGGGACTTCCATGGCAATGGAGAACACCGCAACAAGTCAAACACACCGGGCCGGAAGCTTCAGTCTGACAGGGCTCGAACCGGATACAGACCACTACCTGCGCCTCACACTTGACGAACCTCTGGAACTCTTAGACTCGGCCCCTGCCGTTGAAACCCGCGACGACAGCGTTGTCATCTCGTTTACAACCGCTGCCGAAGCCTCCGAACCTCAAACCTATTATGTGGCCACCGACGGCGACGACAATAATGCCGGCCTGAGCAGAGAAGAGGCCTGGCGCACCATAACACATGCGGCCGGGCAGGTTCACCCCGACGATACCGTAAGGATTGCCGGCGGGACCTATACCGAGTCGGTACGCATACGTACGACCGGCGAAGAGGGGCAACCGATCACTTTCAAAGCCCTGGCCGGAGAAAAGGTTATTCTCGATGGAGGCGGCCGAACGTTGGACTGCGCCTTTTATATCACCAACAAATCACACCTTCGATTCGACGGTTTCTACCTCTACGATTTCAATCACGGCAGTTCGAACATGCCCTGGTCGGATGAAGCCGGAGGAAACAACGGCTCCTTTGTGCTTCATGGCGGCGATGACATCCACATAACACGATGTTTTCACGGTCGCCGCACTTCCGGATATATACCGGGCCTTCTGGCCGCAACACACAGCAGTAATGTCATGGTGCGCAACTGTGTGATCACCGCATCAATGGGCGGCGGGATATCCTTTTACGGCTGTCCTGATATCCGTATCGAGAATAACGTGTTCCTCAGGAACCTGATACAGCACGTCAGCGAAGCCGTTAACGAGCCTGACCAGATGATTTATATGAAAAATAATATTTTCACCGACAATATCCCTTCCAAAGTCACTGGATCAATGTTTGCTGTAGGCAAGATCGAATCGTTGGTGGAAAAGAATAACTGCTATTACCTTCGTCTGCCAAAAGAAGAGAGAAAAATGTTCATGTTCTATGAACCATTCGCCTATGAGCGGGCAGCGCGCGCCTATCGCGTCGGGGTTGAATTTGACGAGCCACCGGTTATCAAGGAACGCGTTCAGTGGAGCCTTCCGGAATACCAGCAGAATGACAACCCCGAAAGCGGATCAATCGCCGCCAATCCGCGTTTCAAAGGCGCCCGGGAAATGGAAGGTACCGACGAGGCCGGCGACCCCCTCTATGTGGCCGATCGACTGGCGGGGAAAGAGGGTCTCGATTTTCCGGACCTCTTTGCCACCAACCCCGAAGTCGTCGAACGCGGGATCGGCCTGGATCCGGAAGCTTTTGAGGATTTCCACTTCGAAAAGTAAGCTTTGTGAAATTCCCGCTTGAATGGTCAAAAAGTCATGATTGAATACATGATAGACGGCTGCAATTTTATAAAGTTTTTCGAGGATGGACCGGATAATTTTGAAGCGTGTAAGATCAAGCTGATTTCACGCGTCCAATCCTACATAGCTGCAAAACAGGTGGGTTGTACAATCGTGTTTGATTCCCAACGCCCTTCCCGCGAAAAGGTGGGAAAAGTGCAGGTCATACACACCCGCGACGCCGATAGAAAAATTATTGAAGAAATTGAGAAGAGAAACTCCCCCGCTTCCGTAACTGTAGTGACAAACGATAACGGACTCAAAGGGGCTGCAAAGTCTTTGCGCGCTAAAAGCATGCCGGTTGGCGATTTCGATAATTTTTTGTCGAAAAAAACTCATCCGAAAACGCATGATAATTGCGGGCGAGAAAAACCCTCACCGGAAGGAATGACACGCAAAGAAGTGCGTCGTTGGAAGAAAGAACTCGGGCTTTCCTGAGTATTCATCATATGAAGAAAAGCTAAGTATTCAGTAAACCACGTTGTTCCACCGCCGTGCCTTGTGACGGTGGGATGATGATTAGGCACTACGTTTCTAAAACTACAACCGTAGCCGTTAATC
>JAGYMJ010000263.1 GCA_018400625.1 Planctomycetota bacterium | reverse complement strand
AAATGTTTTTGGAGATATTTTTTGTGTATATCCTTTACCAAATCCCAGCTTACTCCTAAATGTCGTGCTACGGCCCGAATGGTCATTACCTCGCAAAGACCGATAACATACCGAGCAAACTGTTTGGTGTAGCTTAAACGTTTTTCAGTAGACGGAAGTTTTACTCGTCGCCGGACTTCGCAGTAAGGACATTCGACTCTGGGAACTGACACCACCAATTTCACTAATTTCTTTCCTATCGGAAGCGTACGTAAAGTGCGAAGCTTCTCGGAATGTTTAATGACTTGCCGTGTGTTGCATAGCGGACACCTTATATGCCTTGATTTAAGACCGATATGAAAGCGAATTTCTCCTTCAACAATTTCTGTTTTCTTATGTCGGTAGCCTTTCAGCCCGAATCCATGATACAATATACTTGTGGACATGTGCTGTCTCCCAATGGGTTAAAGTTAACCTTTTATTCCCATATATGAGACACGCATGTCCATTAAATTTCAAATGTAAGTACGCTCAATCCTGATGAACCGAATAAAACAGATCAAAAGCTACAGCGCCCTCCCCAACGGTGTATGCCGTCGGGGTTGTAACCGTTTTCTCTTCGCCCGGCGCGATCTCGAAGAAATTGACGTTCGCGCCGTGGGAGACGGATGCACCGCCCAAAACCAGTGCCGTCGCTAAAAGGAACAGCTTTGCAGACATCAGCCTTTCTCTCCATTTAATTGCCAGGAAAATGCACATGATGACCGTTGTGAGTAGAAGGGCAAAAGGCAATGCATATCCACTCACCAGAAGGTAGGCCGCTCCGCACACCGGCAGCAGTGCCATGGCGGTCAGAGTGTGCAGCACCGGACGATGTTCTATGAACGCTGCCAGTGGCGGGCTGCAGGCGTAATAAAGTTCCACCATTGTGGTGCCTGCTCGGCTTGTCAGCAGGAAGCGGTCGCGGAAGCTTCGAAGCACCTGCACCGCGGGGGAGTTCGGCGAACCGAAGGCCACGGTGGCTATAAAGCAGTCGCTGCTGCTGCCCGAGACCCTATCGAGGGTTTGTTCGGCGGTGCCGATCACGAACGTGCGGCCGCTGAAATGTTTTGTCAGCGACGGACTGGTTTTCTCATTTGTGGTTATCCTGACGTATCCGTCGTAATCATCATAATCCGGTAGGGGTTCATTAAACACTTCCTGATCCGAACATGCGACCCACCGATTGTTATCATCCAGCCAGTAAACCACCTTACCGGACGGCTCGCGGTAGTGGAAAATCAGTACAACCTCGCTTATATTGTCCTTATCACCCTCGGTTTCCCGATCACTTATATCGACCTGGGTATAAGTCGTGCTCTCATCGTCGCTGTCGAAGAGCACGCCGGTCGGATTGTCTTTGACGGCAGAAACCGAAACTTCTCCGCCGCCCGTGGTTTTGATCTTCACGCCCACGCCCTGTTCCGGGTCATCGGCCTCCGATTCATCCCCGTTGGCCACGGCGCCGCTTCCTTCGGATTCTTCGCCGATCCAGGACTCCTCGATTTCCACGTTATCGCTGATGCTGTCGCCCTGGCCGTCGGGGTTTTTCTCCTCGTGGAAGGGCCCGCTCTCGTCACCCCACCAGTTATTGGTGGCCAGGATCGGATTATCTTCGGCATCCCAGATAATGCCACTACCGGCTTCATCTTCCTTATAGAAAATGTTGTTATGCAGCGCGCGCGCATACTTCGGCGAAGAGCCCGTAATGTTCATTATGCCGGCCACCGTATTGCGGGTAATGCTGTTATTAAGGATCCTTGCAAAGTCGCCACCATCGCCTATGCCGACACCTATTTCCACATCTTCTATGTCGTTATGCTGAACCCTGGCACGCGATTCAAATATCTGTATGCCGGACATCGTAGCTTCCTGCGCAGGATCGCAGTAATACCCATCGATCAGGGTGTCGATCACCCGGGCATTTCTGCCCCGAACCCTGACGCCGGCCTCCCTGAACCCTGTTATTTTGAACCCTTCAACCGTAACGTTGTCGGCCAGGATAGTAATCGCCACGTCCTTGCATTCGGCATGTATAATGGCCTCACGATATTCCGAAGAGACCAGTGTCAGGCCATCGCCATGCTCGGGGATTACAATGTCGCCATAATAGGTGCCGGCTTCCAATTCAAGTGTTTCAATATCCGGATCCGCAATGGCCTCATCGATTTCATCCTGAATAGCACTCACTATTGTCAGAATGCCTTCGTGGAAACTGATATCATAATTTTCGGAGGTGGCTCCGGAAGGGATAATAGCATATTCACCGGTTTCTTCGCCCTCCTCACGCTCAAATTCAAGCCCGCCTCCCAGGTCACTCTCGTCCTCACCGCCGATGAACCCGTCATAGATGACCGTGAATTCAGGATCGTCGGCGCCGTAGATCTTCGATTTATCGTCGGCCGTGATTGTCAGTTCTCCGGGCGTGATATCCGCCGATAACGTGGGCTGGGTCAGGCTGTAATTCCCGGCATCCTCCCCGCTCAAATCCAGGTCGGCAACCGTCACCTCATGGTTGCCGACATCGGCCTGAGCAAAAGTAGCCGAGCAGCCCGAGGAGTCCAGTTCCACGCCATCATTGCCGACCACATCTTGCAGTTCCACGCCGTCGAAGTTGACAATCGCGCTGTCACTGCCGTCGTAGATTTTGTCCTGCGCTTCGGCGACGGAGACCGTCAACTCGCGCTTTTCAATCGTCAGTTCGGCCGTGCGCTCATCAACAAGATTATATCCCTGCTGGGCGGAGTAGATGCTCAGGGAATAAGAGCCGGCATTGACCGCGCCCTGGGCCGTGCCGCCGTAGTAGATCAGATCATGGTCCACTTCCTCGGTGATCACATACCCGTCCCCGCCATTGTATTCTTCGCCGTCGTAGATTTTCGAGTCGTCTTCGACGCTTTCCACGGTCGCCGGCATCAGGAACGTACGCAGCAGCGGATAGGTGTAACCGTCGTAGATGCGCCAGGTCGTGCCACTGGCACCCGCATCGTCGATGTTCCATCCGGCGTCGGTGAAGGTGTCGATATCCTTCATCTCCACGGTGGTTGTACCGGTGACGCCATCGCTGCCGCCTGCGCCGACAGCGCTTTCCACCCCGGAGGTTTCGGTATCCCAAAAGGAACTCTCCACGGCCCCATCGTTATTTTCACCGATGAACCCTCCGGTCGCTCCCGCGTCGCCGATCACCGCGCCGGCTGCAAAGGAATGGCTGATCTCGGCCCCGTTATTGTTATATCCCACCAGCCCGCCGACACGGCTGTTTCCATAAACGTTCCCTGTGGCGAAGGAATCGGTGATCACACTATCGTGATTTCTTCCCACCAGCCCGCCGACGTCCGAGTCGCCGCTCACATTCCCCGTTGCATAAGAGTTCGACACCGTGCCCCCGTTGTCTCCCACGAGCCCGCCGACATTGCCATCACCGCTCACGTCTGCATCAACCACGCCGACGTTTCGGACTTCACCATCATCGCCAAGGTATCCGAACAGACCGACCTGACTCGTGTCCGGTCTATTGATGTACAATCCAGTGATGGTGTGGTTCTGCCCGTCGAAGGAGCCGGTGAACTGATCGTCATAGCCGGGGCCGAACGGGGCCCAGCCCTTGCCGTCGTTATAAAAATCGCCGCCTTCTTCGAAATCACTTTCGTCGAAGGTGATATCGCCGATCAGTTTGAAATGATTATCCGGATAGTAACGCAGGTTATCGAGCTGTTCGGGTGTGTTGACCTCCCACGGATTCTCAGACGACCCGTCCCCGCCGGCGAACCGGCCGTAGAGGTAGCCTCCGTAAAGGAGGTGTTCGACACCGTTGATGTCGACGATCTGCACGGCGGAATCGTTGCGGTTGATCATGCCGGGTATCCATGCGAGCTCGTCGGTTTCGGGCCGAAGTGCCCGTATGGGAGGAATGCCGCCGGTCACCACGCGAAGCACTCCACGATGGTCATGTTCAAGCGTGAGTTCCAATGGTACGCCCAGGACGGCGAGGTAATCGTTCTCGGGGGCGTTGCAGGCGGTCCAGGTTTTGCCGAGGCGATTGGACCAGGCGTCCGTTAGCTCGGTCGGTTCAAATCGCTCGGAAAAAATGCTGTGTGTTTCATACGTGCCGTGATTCTGGCGATGAAGAACAATGTTGCGCCCATCGACATTGGCAAAGGCGATGAGCTGTGAGGGGTCGGCATCGCTCATGAACCAGCCATTTTCCCGCAATCGGAGGTTTTCCAGGGTCATAGCGCCATAGGAGACGGCGCGGCGATAGGTGAGCGATCCGTGATGGGCTTCGACAAGATCGTAGTCCGCGGGGCCCGCATAGGTGCCGGCGAGTTCTTCCAGCTCGACCTGGCTGATGGCGGCGAGGTCCGTGGGATAAGTGATCGTGTCGGTGGGCCAATGTACTCCGTCTCGTTCCAACAAAGCGTGCTGCAGGACAAGGGCATCGAGCGTGGTCGGTATGCTGCTGGGCGAATTGACCGAGATGGCCACGCCCAGTTTCTTTTCGGGCAGGAGGTGAAGCTGCGCCGCATAGGCCATCGTGTCGCCGGCTTTCGAGACCGACGGCCCGGCGTAGCTCATCCGCCTATCGGCGACGTCATCCCAGCCCAGTCCGGTTTTTTGAGAGAGAAATGCGTCGAATGTGGCGTTGGTGGAGTGATCGGTCATAGCCAGGTCCAGCGTTTCTTTGCGCAGGACACGCGGATAGGAGGCGAAAGCGGCTTTGATGAATTCGGCCAGATCGGTAGGACGGCTGTACATTCCGCCGGCACCAAGTGCCTCTATGAATTCGGGCGGCATCCGCTGGCCACCGACATAGGGCGTGGCCAACCGGTTGATGATCAGGGGTTTGTCGAACAGGTAGGACGTGGCCTCCATGCCGAGAGGCTCGAACAGGCGGTCGTTGGCCAGTTGTGCAAAGGAACGGTGGTCGCCTTCTGCGGCGGCCGCTGCTTCAATCACCCCTTCCAGCAGGACAAATCCGACGTTGCAGTAGTTGTTCATCGTGCCGGGTTCGAGCGAGGGGTAGGTTTGCGCAAGATCGCTGAGCGTTTCAAGGTAGCCTTTGCCGGCGGGATGGGTCAGGCTTCCGGCGCGGATGATATCCCCGGGCAAGCCGGAGTGGTGGGTCATGAGGTCGAAGCTTGTGATAGGTCGCGCTTCTTCGTAGCGTGGACGCCAGCTTGCCTCCGGCACATAGTTGACGAACGACGCGTAAATATCGAGTAGCCCGCGTTCGGCGTATTGAAGCGCGGCGGCGGCGGTGAAGGCTTTGGAGATCGAGCCGACCCGGAAAACGGTGTCGGGCGTGACGGGGATTTCCGCTTCGCGGTCGGCATAACCGAAGCCCTCCGCCCAGACGATGTCCTGATCGTCCACCAGGGCGATGGACAGACCGACGGCCCCTTCGTCCTCCATCATATCCTGAATTTTCTCGCGGATGACGGCAATGGTGTTGGTGTAGCCGGTTTGAACTTCGAGATCCAGCTCAACCTCTGCCTGGCCGTAGGCGTTCTGAGCGGTGAGGGTGAGGGGAAAAGTCCCTTGTTCGCTTGGTGTTCCGGAGATTTCGCCGGTGGATGGATCGAAATCCATGCCGTCGGGCATGCCGGTGACAGTCCAGTCGGTGGGGAAGTTGGAGGAGAGCGGTTGATAGCGGAAGGATTTTCCTTGCCGAGCCGGGCCGAGGATCGGGTATACCATAGGAGGCTGCTGCCCGAATAATCCGGCATCGTATCCCAATGCGTTTTTCAACAGGCCCAGTGTGCTGCGGATGGCAAAGGAAGAGGCGGTCAACCGTTCATCTTCATATTGGCCGTTCATGACGGCGGCGACGCGGACGCCGTTGTTGGTATCCACCCGGGCGGTCGATATGGTCCCCCACATGGTGCCGTCGTGTCCCCAGCCGAGACCCTCCGCCAGGTTGCATCCGCGCCCGTAGACATCGAACCCCGGGCTGACTTCCTCCATCATGAGCGCATGTGTGTCCTCGTCGAGCAGGTTGGTGGTCATGAAGAAGGCGTGCGTCATGTCCGTCAAATCTTCCAGCGTGGCGATCATGCTGCCGCAGCCGAACTCGACCGAGGGATTCCAGGTCGAGCGGTCCTGGAACCCGCTCCTGATGAGCATATAGCTGCTGACGGACGGCTCCGGAACTTCGATTTGATCGTTAGGAGGGGCAAACGTATTGGTCAGCCCGAGCGGCAGCAGAACTTCGTTTTCCAGGAAGTCCTGGTAACTTGTGCCGGACACGTTTTCGATAATGCGGGCAAGAATGTTGTAGCCGGTGTCGGTATAGCTCCACGCCGTTCCCGGCTCGAACATCAGGTTCGGGTAGTGCCAGTTGGCAACATTCACGATTTCGTCAACGGTGAACTCCATTAGCGGATTTTCGATAAGTTTGCGGTTGAACCAGTCGTTTGCGACGGGAAGTCCGGAGCGGTGCTGCAGGAGCATCTCGATCGTGATTTCCTCGGCGCGCGGGATGTTCAGCTCCGGCGCGTAATTCGTGACGCTGTTCGTAATATCCAGAAGCCCGCGTTGTTGGAGGAGAAAGATGGCGGCGGCGGTGTAGGTTTTGGAGATGCTGGCGATATGGAACTGTTCGTCACCCTGCAACGGCAGGGACGGTCCTTCAGAGGGCGGACTGACCCGCGCATAACCTTCGGTGAGGGTGACAGAAGGGAAACCGGGTTCTTGGGCCGTGATGCCGAAGCCGGGCACATACGGATATCGCAGCAGCGTCCGTCGCATGGCTTCGCGCACTTTTGTTACGTCTACCGCCTTGATTTCGAAATCCAGCGGCTCGGGCGAGCTGACGGAAAGGACAACCGGTTCATCGGTGGTCGCAGCATATTCTACAAGCCCCTGGCCGTCCTGTACGCGTTCCAAGTCTTCATTGAAAAGTGCAATGATGGCGTTTCCGGCGTCTTGCGACAGCATGAAGACGACCTCTTTTCCCGCGATTTCCGGTTCGTACACAAAGAGTGCATTGTCATGGGGGCCGACGCTCCCCGCCAGTGACACGGCATCCTGCAGCACGGGCAAATCATCCAGGGCACGAAAGCGATAGCCGGCATACCACAGCACCTCGTGACCCGCCGGGTGCGACTCGCTTCGCACAGCGCCCCCGCCACGCGTCGACATCCCGCCCACGAAGGCTATATCATCAGAATCCGGTTCCAGCACGGCACTGGCCACGCCCGAAAGCGCGAGAATGCCGTTGCCCTTTGAAAGCTCAATAGTTTGCAGTTCCTCCTTGTAAAGCCAGTCGTCGTGCCACATGTTATCCGCCAGCCAGACGCGGTCCAGGCGGTTCGACCAGGCGGCCGGAACGGGCGGCGGGTCGTACCGCTCGCCAAGAATACCCTCGAAGTAGCCGCCATACGTCATTTCAACATGCATGTTGCCGTCGCTGCCGTAGCGGAGGACCACGTCACGTCCGGCCATGTTGGTGAAAGCATATTGAACATCCGTTTGCCCGAGCGGAAAGAAGCGGTCGTTCTCGTGCGGATGCCAATGCTCCGAGGGTTCGTCTTGCCTCTGCGCGTCGTAGGTCATCGCAAGCGTACCGTCGACTTCGGCTGAAAAATGAATCACCTGCCCCCCCGTTATGTAATGCCCCTCAAGGGGTTGCAGTTCTTCGACCGTGCGCGTGACTGGTGCCGGATTCGGCATGGGGGCGATTCCGGGGAAATCCAGACCGTCGCGCTCGAGAATGGCGGCCATAAGTATGGTGCGGGCGATCAGGAAGGCTGCGGGATGCGTGATGTTAATGTTCACGAACACGCCCATTTGACATTCAGGCAAAATGAGCAGTAACGAGCTGAAAGTGCCCGTTTCGCCGGACTTCATCCAGGCATCGCCGGCATACAGCATGACGGGATCGGCCACGGAATCCAACCCCAATCCCGGACGGAACAGATTGCCCGGCTTCACGGGCGCATCCGCTTCACGCCCGATGTCGGCGATCCGCTCTTGCGAAAGGAAGACCTCGCCATCGACCTCGCCATCAGCCAGCACCATTTTGATGACCTGCGCCATATCGAGCGGACGTGATAAAGCCCCGCCCGAAGCAGGCGTATTGCAGATAAGCGTCGGCTGCGGCTCTCCGCCTTGATATCCGGTGGCCAGATGGTCCGCGACCGTTGGTTTATCAGGCAGGAAGGAAGAGTGGGTCATGCCGAGCGGTGCAAATATCCGCGTCTCCGCCGCGTCCGTATAGTCCACGCCATCCAGCCTGGCGATGGCCTCGCCCATGATCGCAAACCCATTGTTGCAATAACTGGCCATCAGATCGGGCGGATACAGCGGGTAATCCTCAGGCAGATACTCCAGCAGCCACGTTGCATAACCCGGCCAGTACTCGGTTAGGCCGAAGAGCCCGTTGTAGGCATCGCCCGGCAACCCCGAATGATGATTAAGCAGGTTGCGCGCGGTCCACGCGTCGGGCGTTCCCTCGAAACGCGGCTGCATGGTCAGCTCGGGGATATGGTTGGTGACGGGCGCATCCAGATCCAGCGCACCTTCATCAACCAATTGCGCTGCCATTATAGCCGTGAGAAATTTGGACACGGACCCGATCATCATGACGGTGTCGGTCGTCACGGGAATCTGTTCCTCAACGTTGGCATAGCCGAAGCCTTCCGCCCAGGCCACGCGCCGGCCTTCGACCAGCACGACCGAGCAGCCCGGAATGCCATGTTCAGCCATGACGTCCGTAATGAACGAGCGCGAATGGGCGATGGTATTGGTAAAGCCGATGTCCTCCGCGTGCGAAAATCCCCCTCCGAAGCATAAAAGGACGGCCAGGAGAAAAGTTCCAAGACCTGAAACTTTACCGAAAAAAACTTTCAAGGGTTGGACGTTTCGAAGAAATAAGCGCCCGGGTTTGAAGCCTTGAGAAAAAGGATACTGCACGCGCGAAGAACGGGAGCCATGGGGGCAATTGTTAACGGGGTTCATGCCTTTCCTCCAACGTTGAGATCCTGTGATTTGTCGCCCTGCAACGGGACGGACAGGTCGGATGATTCCAGCGGTTGCCGTATCATCAGGGTGATTGGATTATCCTGAAGGTGAATGGTCCCGGTCGGCTCGAATCCATGCCGCTGGTATAAACGGACGTTCTCTGTGCTCGATGCCTCCAGATAGATGACTCCTTTTTCCTTATCGATCCGCTCAAGTGTATGTTGAAGCAGTGCTTTACCTATTCCTTGTCCCCGGTAGGGCGAATCCACGCCAAGAACGGCGAGGTGCCAGACGGGGTCGACTGGATGAAATTTCCCCATTTGCTCGACCGTCTCATGGACGGATCCGATACGCTCTTGACTTGTGTTTTGATCAAAGGCTCTAACAACCCCTTCCTCGTCGGGCAGGACCCCGGGGGGAAGCCACATGGCTACGCCAAAGAAATCCCCGATGTAGAAGACGGTATTGTGCAAAAATGCTCTGCCGCCGAAAGACTGCACATACCCGCGGATTCCGGCCATGTAGCGATCCGGCTCGGGATAAATCCACCGGAAAATCGGGTCCTGCGCGAACGCCAAAGTCATTGCGTCCAGTATGCGCCCTTCATCGCAGGGCTTTGCCGTCTTTATCTGCATATCCATGCCAATTGTTCTCCTTAAAATATAACACTTTATATTTATTTAACGCGCCAGAGCGACTTATCGTTTCCTGTATCAAAACATGCCGGAGGATGTTCCGCTGCGGTGGCGTAACGCCGAAAACTGTGATCCGATATTCATGCGTTCCCCCCCGTGGTATGGGATTCTGTTCGAGCAAAAAATTCGCGAACAATGGCGCGGAATATTTCGGGCTGTTCGAGGTGATGAAAGTGCGAGGCGTTCGGAATAACGGCCATCTCACCATGGGGCAGCGCATCACGACAGGTCTGCACGGTGGAGGGTATTGCTTCGTCGTGCTCCCCGCAGACAAGGAGGGTCGGCTGCTTGATTTCCGGCAGGCGTGGAAGGAGGTCGGCGCCTTTCAACGTGCCCGTGATGGTGAACTCGCTGGGCCCCCACATGGTTGTGTAAATATCCGTATTCAGCCGGCCCACGGCTTCGAGAAGATCGTCCGGCCACGGATCAAGCCGGCAGACATGGCGCTGATAATAGTCCATCATGACGCGCTGGTAGTCTTCACCATCAAACCGACCTTCGCGTTCGGCATCCTCGATGATGCTAACTGAATCGGGCGGCAGTTGGTTGACGTAGCGGCGCTGGTCGCGCTCCCACACCGGCGCGCTGAGCAGGGGGCCGCAAAGGACAAGGCTGAAAACCCCTTCAAATTGGAGCCTCAGGACGTATTCGGCGGCCAGCATGGCGCCCCAGGAATGCCCCATAATGTGGAGACGATTCAGCCCCAGTGCCTCCCGGACCGCAGCCAATTCCTCGACATAGTGTTCGACGCAGAAGCAGCTTGTGTCCGCCGGGCGATCCGATCGGCCACAGCCGAGTTGATCGTAGAAGATGACGGGGCGTTCATCGGCCAGATCGCACACCTCGCGAGGCATGCTGAAAAAGCCTGGCCCGCCGTGGAGAACAAGGAGCGGCACGCGGGATTCGTCCCGCCCGTAACTTCCCACCCAAATCCGCCCATGTGGGGTTGTCACAGACTGTTCGTGGCACTTCATGTCATTCGCCTGCATTCAGATCATCTCCTGAGGTAGTTGGTTGAACACCGTAACTATTTGCTAAAAAAACACGTATTTTTTTGTGCATTTAACCTTGCAGGCGAGAAACAATGAAGATACTCTTTTATGTGTCGAGCCTTTATTTCTCAATAAATCCAGCTAAATATTCAGTGAACCCCGTCTCACTTGATCACCACCGTGCCCTGTGCCG
>JAGYMJ010000262.1 GCA_018400625.1 Planctomycetota bacterium | reverse complement strand
ATCGATCATCCCCTCATTCAGGCTGGTGAGGCTGCTTATCGGGACTATTTTGTCGCGCCGGGAGCATCCTCTATACGTTGATAACAATCTTTTACCGGCGCGAGGGCGGCGGGGAAGGGACGGGTACATCCCTGCACGTAGCTTATAAATGTTTCCGCACCGGGACAGACCCGGTGCTAGAATGCCCAAAATCAACGCAGTTCACTGAGGACTTACCTCCGTTCTGTTCAAAATTACCCGGGAAATTCTTCGCGCAATTTCCGATACCCTTACTCGGGTATCCTGTCCAGGTCCTGGTATTTGGCGAGCAGATCATCGGCGGTAAGCAGGATCAATGTCTCCTCACCGATTTCCTTTTCCTCGCCAGCATGTCGCCTGTAAATGATGCGATCACCGACAGCCACCTCTTCCGTGGCATCCTCCGCTATGGCAACGACCTCTGCTTCTTGTGACTTCTCTTGCGCTGTGTCGGGAATAACAATGCCGCCTTCCGTCTTTTCCGATAGTTCGAGCGGCCTTACCAGAACACGTCCGTTAATGGGGCGAATTTTCATAACTACCTCCTTTTTTAAATGCCCAGAAGGGCGTTAAGTTTGTTCTGATCGAATCCTACCACTATACGTCCATTAATGTCAATCTGCGGTACAGCCTGTTGTCCGCTGCGTCTCGCGATATCCCGGGCCGCACGTTCGTCCCGGGATATGTCGATGCTTCTGAACGGAATATTGTTGTTTTTTAAATATGTTTTGACCCTGTTGCAGGCCGGGCATGCCGGACTTGTATAGACCGTCACCCGCAACGTCTTTTGCTTTGGAGGACCAGCTATATGGGATGGCGCGGCTCCGGCCAGGTAACGGGCGTAGAAAGCGGCGCTTTGAACGCCTTCAATCCTCGCGTCTTCCGTGCCGTCTTTTATCGCAAGAACCGTGGGAACATTTTCGACATTGTAGTTCTTATGAACATCTTTAACCTTACCCACATCCACAACATATATCGGTAATTTCTCGTATTCATCGGCAAATTGTTCCAACTCCGCCAGCGCCCGCTGCGCAGCTCCGGAGAAATCTCCCCAGAAGGCCAGAACAAAATAGTCCTTATGCTCTGCTTGCGCGGCCTTCATATCTTGACTGCTCTGTATCCAATTTAGCATGATTCAGGTCTCCTATGTGATTTACTTAGTTTCCTTTATTCCTGCCATATACGTGGCTGCCTGACGGCATCTTTGATAGTGGGTATAAGCGGCGGTGCAACGCTCAGAAGATTTATACCATTGCTTAAAAGTGCCCCGACCGCGTCGGGCCGGCCCGCGAGCTCTCCGCAAATGCCTAAGGTGGCCTCACCGGCCTCTGCTCCCGCGATCTGTATAAGACGAAATACTGCGGGATGGTTGTCCTTAAAGTAACGGTGGACCAGATGGTTTTGTCTTCCCGCGGCCATGGTGTATTGCGTCAGGTCATTGGTGCCCAGACTCAGTGCGTCGGCAAACTCCAGTATTTCCCGCACCGACAGGGCGGCGGCCGGCGTTTCTATCATCGCTACCAGCGGCGGAGTATCACTGATACCGACTTCAGAGGCCTCAGACTGCACCATTCGGCGGACGGCCTGCATGTCCTCTTTTATGGTGACCATCGGAACCATGATCTGCACACTGCGGGATTGTGAGAGGCGCAGCAATGCCCGGATCTGCACTCTGAGCAGCTCAGGATGTGCCAGAAGACGTCGAACACCGCGCATTCCGAAACAGGGTGCCGGCTCTTCATCGAAGTTGAGGTAAGGAAGATTCTTATCGCTCCCAATGTCCAATAAGCGGATTAAGGCCGGCTTGTCCTTCAAAGGTCGAAGTGTTTCCGATATTTCATCCAGAAGTTCCGTTTCTGTCGGCACGTTCTTGCGCAGCATGAACAGCCCTTCAAGCCGGTAAAGGCCGACCCCATCAGCGCCGTTTTCAACGGCCACCTGCACATCCTCCCGGTTGGCGATATTAGCCATGACCGGGATCCGGGTTCCGTCGGCAGTGACGGCCGGCTCACGGCATTGTTTTTTGGCCTTTGCAGATCGTTTCCGATTCGATTTTATCCTCTTTTCAAAACGTTTGCTTGTTGCTGTATTCGGCTGTTTAACGAGCACTCCCCGAAAACCGTCAACTAAAAGCAGCTCGCCGGCAGTGACCTGTTCGGTCGCATCGGTAACGTTGTAGATACCCGGTATGCCCATCTGGCGAACCATCAGAGCACAGTGAGAAGCCGGGCCTCCCCTTTCGACGGCAATCGCGGCTGTGTCGCGGCCTGAGAAAAAAACGGCATCGGATGGCAGCAGTTGGGAAGCCACCAGTACGCTGTCCTCAGGCATTTCTTCCAAAGGATGCACGGACATCCCCATCAGGGTTCTCTCAAGTTGCCGGCCAAGGTCCATTATATCTGCCGTCCGTTCCATGATATTTTTGTTTTTATCGGTCTTCATTTTCCCGGCCCACCGCCGGAACACCCTTTGAATTGCCACCTCGGCGTTAACATGCTTTCTCTCCATTTCCTGCCTGAGTTCTTTTGACCGCAGAAGTTCCCGCAGTATAGCCTGATGGGCGGTGAAAATTTCCGCCTGATAGGATCCCAACTGTTGTGTGATCCGGTGTGAAGATTTATCCAGATCTTGAAGTACCTGTTCGGCAGCGCGATGGATCCTTTCGCATTCTTCATCAACCTGATCCGGTTTGACCTCGTAACGGAAAAGATCATCCTCCAGGATGTCCCGGTAAATAAAGGCCTTCCCCATAGCCATCCCGGGGGCCATGCTGGTCCCGGGAAGTTCTATGTTCCGCTGATTTTCCATCATATATGTCACCTCTTACCCAACTGTTCGTATGCGTAAATATTCAGTGAACACCGTTGTTTCATCACCATCGTGCCCTGTGCCGG
>JAGYMJ010000261.1 GCA_018400625.1 Planctomycetota bacterium | reverse complement strand
GGCGATTGGCGCCCCGGCCCACGCAAAAAACTTTACAACGCAAATTCCTCGTTTTGTCCCGGAGACGAAAAGTGTTATCATGTAGGGTACATTGGTGAGAACTACGGAGAGAAAAAAGGAGGAGATCAAAAATGAAAATCGCAAAGGATATGACGGAATTGACAGGGCCAACACCTATGGTTGCTCTGGGGACGCTCGCGGACGGCGTCAACGCAAAAATAGCCGCGAAACTGGAGTTTTTCAACCCTGGCAGCAGTGTGAAAGATCGAATCGGGGTGAACATGATCCTTGAAGCGGAGAAAAAGGGACTTCTTGAACCGGGCATGACGATTATTGAACCGACCAGCGGCAATACCGGTATCGCGCTGGCATGGGTCGCTGCAGCGCGCGGTTACACGTTGATTCTCACAATGCCGGAATCCATGACGCTCGAACGGCGCAAAATACTCGCGTATTTCGGCGCTGAAATCATACTGACACCGGCCGAAAAAGGGATGAAAGGCGCGGTGGAGAAAGCTCATGAACTGATTGCCGAAACGGCTGATGCCTTTATGCCCCAGCAGTTCAAAAATCCCGCCAACCCCCGGGCCCACAGAAAAACCACAGCCGTTGAAATATGGGACGATACCGACGGCAGGCTCGATGTCTTTGTGGCCGGTATCGGCACAGGCGGGACCATTACCGGCGTCGGAGAAACGCTTAAGGAACGCAACCCCAAAATACAGGTGGTCGGCATCGAACCGTCCGAATCGCCCGTACTCTCCGGTGGTTCCCCCGGCCCGCACATGATCCAGGGCATCGGCGCCGGTTTCGTCCCCGATATACTCAACCAGAACATCATTGATAACGTGATCCGGATAACCGATGAAGAATCACTGGACATGGCAAAACGGTTGGCGAAAGAAGAAGGAATTTTCGCCGGTATCTCCTCCGGGGCCGCCGTGGCCGCCGCATTAAAACTCGCGCAACAGCCGGAGAATGACAACAAATTGATCGTGACGCTCCTTCCCGATACCGCAGAACGTTACATCAGCACCATTCTTTTTGATTAAATACGCAATCATGTCATCACAAGAAGCTTGCACCAACAAAAGAGCGAGTAAAACAGGTAAAACTTCTTCGTCTTCATCCGAACAGCAGCCCCTTTCGTATATGCCGGTCGGCATTGATGTGCGGGGACTCCGCTGCCTCATCGTCGGCGGGGGGAAAGTCGCGCTCCGCAAAACTGAAACATTGATCGACGGCGGGGCAAAGGTCACCGTTGTAGCCCCGGATGCCCGTGATGAGTTGCAGGAATATGCACAACGCGGAACTATCACATGGATTCAGAGCCGATACTCCCCGGACATGATCCAGGGTAATGACCTCGTCGTCGCTTCCACGTCGGATAAAGGACTCAACATCGAGATTGGCAGTGAAGCCGAACGACTCGGCATTTTCCATTGTGTCGTTTCATCCGCGCCGAATTCCCAACTCATTTTTCCTGCCGTTTATAAACAGGGTAAAATGACCGTCGCCGTTCACTCCAACGGGACCAACTGCCGATATTCCAAAGCGATACGGAACCGCATCGAGTCTTTCATGAACAACCCGCATCCCGATCTTCATACCACCGTGATGCTGGGGTTCCAGGGGGAAGCACTTGATGACAAGACTCTGGAATACCTGCGGGAATTCGGCCAAAAACTTCGTGCCGACAATCCCGCCCCCAATGAGCTGCTTGTGCTATCGACATGCTGCCGCTGGGAATGCTATATTAACGGCCCCTGCGTGAGAGACATATCACGCCGAATACTCCAGGGAATTAAAAAAGAGCTGCCCTCCGATCGCGCCGAAAAGATTTTTCGTCAGGTCCAGCATCGTGCCGAACATGATATGTTTTTTCACCTGCTGAAAACGTGCCTGGGCCTGAACTCCTACCTTTACGGTGAAACGGAGATCGTTCACCAGGTGCGCACGGCCCTCGATGAATGGATTGATTCGGACAATGCCGGGCTTTATGAAACGATCACCTCAGCGCTCCTGGCGACCAAAAAAATCCGTCAATCCACCTCCCTTGCAGCCGGCCAGGGTACCTGGGCGGAGAACACCGTTGACCTTGTACGCAAAACCGTTCTCGCTGATAACAATGGCTGTGTCCTTATTGTCGGGAAAGGACATTTATCCGATGATATTATCCCGCTGCTCCTCTCAGACGGTTACAGTGTCGTCAATTTTTCGAGGCATTTCAGCGGCGAACAGAGAACAGACTGCGGCCCGTATCAGGTCGTGCCCACTGATGATCTGGGCGACTATCTGCACGATGCATCAGCGATCATCATTGCCTCGGAATTGACGCAACCGGCTATGGATGCCCTGGTGGGAAGCGACCTCTCGGGGCGGACCATCATCGATCTCGCCGGATCCGGTGACTTATTGGTGAAAAATTGCCCGAACGCCAAATTTTTCCCCGTATCTAATGTGCCCCGCCATAGCATATCCCCCGCCGATGCCGACAGCATCGCGTCGGCAAACTTGCGTGCCTTTGAACAAGCGATGGTCTGGCACAGTATCCAGACACCCGTCGCTCCCCCAAAAGATGTCCTCCGCCTCGGAGCAAGATCAAGTGAATTGTCACGCAAGCAGGTGATCGAAATCGAACATGTGCTCCATTCCCTCTCGGACAGCATCCAGCTCGAAAAAACGTATTACGAGGCGCCCTGTGATCGCGACAGGACAACGCCGCTGACAACGGTGATGGATGACGATTTTTTCACGCGCGACCTGGACCTGGCATTGTTGGCCGGTGATATTGATCTTGCCGTGCACAGCGCGAAGGATTTACCGGAAACAGTGCCGTCCCAGCTCATTGTTGCTGCCGTTACGCCCTCAATCGCCCCATGGGACTGCCTTGTATCTCGTGGTGATGTGCCCCTGATGTCTCTGCCGAAGGATGCCAGAGTTGCCACATCGAGCCACAGACGGCGGGAAAACATCGCGCATCTGCGCCCCGACATCCACACGGTTGACGTACGCGGTGATGTGCCCAACAGGATCCAACAGCTTGAAACCGGCAATTTTGATGCACTGATTGCAGCTTCCGTCGCTATGATACGTCTGGGGCGGAGTGAACACATCACGGAGATATTCCCGGAGAAGCTCTTCCCCACCACCCCCGGCCAGGGTTCTCTGGCTCTGATGGTCCGGCGCAGCGACACCGCTCTGCTGAACTTTCTGCGCCCCCTGAACCTGGGAGCCGCAGGAATCTGTGATGTTTGATTGACCTGTTGAACTGCCTTATAATGTATGTTTATCGACATTGAGAATCGTTTTTTCCGTTGAAGAGAGAGTTCTCCAATATTGGTATAAATAGGAATGACATGGAAGGGCAAATATGAAAAAACGAGCGGCGCGAAATCAAACGCTAACGTGTACTGCAAAGGAATATGAAGATTTGACTAAAGAACTGTCCCGGATAACGGCATCGGTTTCCTTAAAGGAAGTGGAGAATACAATTTTATGTCAGGATATATTTGAGACCGTCCAGTATCTGCCCCACAATTTTGTTGATCTCCTCCTACTTGATCCTCCCTATAACCTTTCGAAAGAGTATCATGGTTACTCTTTCAAAGAGAAGGATAAAGACGCCTACACACAATGGTTTTCCGAGCTTTTGTCACTCTTACGGCCTACATTGAAGCAAACATCATCGATTTATGTCTGTTCGGATTGGAAGACATCGATTATTATTGCGCCGATCCTGGAGGATTATTTTACAATTCAAAACCGCATCACATGGGAGCGGGAAAAAGGTCGAGGGGCGAAAACGAACTGGAAAAACAATACCGAAGATATTTGGTTTTGCACCGTCTCAGAAGAATATACCTTTAATGTCGATGCCGTTAAACTTAAACGGAAAGTGCTTGCACCATATAAAGACGATAATGGTGAGCCTAAAGATTGGGAAGAAAGCAAAAAAGGAAAATTCAGATTAACTCATCCATCCAATATCTGGACCGACATAACAATTCCTTTTTGGTCAATGCCTGAAAATACCGATCACCCAACGCAAAAACCGGAAAAATTGATCGCTAAATTGATGATGGCCGGCACAAATCCGAATGATGTCGTTTTTGATCCCTTTTTAGGCAGTGGCACAACGGCGGTAGTTGCTAAAAAACTCGACCGGCGTTTCATAGGAATTGAACGTAACAAGAAGTATTGTTGCTGGGCAGTTAAACGCCTCAAGCGTGCAGAGGCTGACGAGTCGATACAGGGCTACTCAGAAGGTGTTTTTTGGGAAAGAAACTCTCTTGGCGACAGACGCAATAAGCTGAAGAAAAAGAAGGCTTGTTCTTCAAATCAAAAGGTGCTTTTTTCATGAAATCAACTTTTTTTTACGATGCTCATTATCGGAATGTTGCTGATTCAATCAAACATTATATTAATTCTGTTCCAGACTTTTTATCAAAACAGACAGCAGGAAGTCCAAGGGCGGCAGGGGATGCAATTGAAAATCTGGTAGCCGAAAAATTTGATTCATTCCTTGGAAATTGGTGTCAAAAATATTCTGCAAATTTTGCACGACGCGCTATGGCTGATGTTGCATTCCAGGATAAGGAAGATTTCTATTGCGTGATTGATGTTAAGACTCACAATGAAAAGACCCATTTCAATATGCCTAATCTTACGTCAGTTGAAAGACTATCCCGATTCTATGAAGATGACAAAAATGTTTTTGCACTGTTGTTGCTCAAATATTCTGTAATTGAGAATACAGTAACTGTCAATGAAGTTAAATTTGCACCTATTGAGTTCTTGGATTGGGAATGTCTTACAGTTGGTGCGTTGGGATGGGGACAAATTCAAATCAGAAACTCCAATAATATAACTTTGAATCATGGATATTCCAGAAAAAAATGGATGATTACTCTGTGTCAGACTATGCTCGATTTTTACCCTAAGGAAATCCGCAAGATTCATGAACGCATGAACCGCTTTGAAGAAGTTAAATCATATTGGGAACAGCGCGAAGACATATGGACTTGATATTCAGAAAACATTTAATGAGGGAGATCCGGAGAGCGCAAACATGGGGATTAAAAAGCTCTGGTAGGCGTTTAATGCCGCAGATCGACATAAAATTGTCGTAAGTCCTCAGTGAACCCCGTAACATCACCACCGTGCCCTGTGCCTGTCT
>JAGYMJ010000260.1 GCA_018400625.1 Planctomycetota bacterium | reverse complement strand
ATTCGTGGCCTTGATCGCTTCCACCATGTTCATGTTGCCCAGTTCGAGAACGCCCATGCCCATGATGACGAGAAATATTATTATCATTATCACCGCCGGCAACGCCAGGCCGTCTCGTCGGATAGTCAATGTTAACATGATGTTCGACCCCTTTTTATTGAGCTCTCTGCGTGAATGTAAGTCCTCAGTGAACCCCGTATGATACTCATATTGTTTTCACACAAAAACACAAAGCCGCCAAGGAAACGATCGGAAAAGGTTAAAGTGGTATGATTTCTTGCAAGACCCCGTTTTCTTATGCCGCCTGCCTGGCCTCGGGGTGTCTGGCTGAGGCCGGACAGGCCGCAGAGTCGGAGGCGGGTTTATCCTCCGAACCGGCGGGATCGGCACTTCCTCCGGCCATCCGCAGTTTTTCTTTCATCCGGTCGGTAAGTTTGTGCGGAAGGAATGATTCTATTTCAGTTTCGTTTGGGGCGCTTCCTCTTTTCTCGCATTCGGTGAAGTAGTAATCGAGATATGCCCGCGGTGAGATATCATTCATCTGACAGGTCTGGATGATGGAAAACATCGCTGCCGACAACTCGCTCGACCACCGACTACGCGTGCCCCAATAATTCTTCCGTCCCAACACCGGCCCCCTCAGCATCCTCTCCGATATATTGTTGTCCATATCCACTTCGGGATTATCGACAAAAACGGTCAGCCCCGCCCAGTGGTTCTTCATGCTTTCGATCACAGCTTTCTGCCCCTGGTGATCGTATTTTTGACGGGTCAGCGCCCGGATCTCAGCTATTTTTTCCCGTAGCTTCGCGTCATATTTTTCAAATTTTTTCGTTCCCTGCTCATAACTTACCCTTTGGTTGTTCAGATGGTAGAGCTGGGCGATACGCTCCACCCACCGGTCCGCCCATTCGGTAAGCTGAGGATATTTGATTCCGGCATCTCTAAACTCTCTTCGCTGATGCGCCCAGCAATGGGTGAGCTCTACAAAACCCAGCCGCTCCAGCCGTTTGTAGGCGGAAAATTTATCGACAGTTATCCGCTTTCTGCCCTTGAAAACACCTTCCAGAAGCGGTGCATCTTCTATCTCCATATCGAAGAGGGTTTCGCAGGGCACAGCGGCGCTGCGTCCGGGCCGGATCACAAACAAAACCAAGTCGCTGTCGGGGCAGACAAACACCCAGACAAATCCGTTGCTGGTGGTTTTGCCCTCGATGCGATAGAACAGCTTCCACCCGCTTTCGTCGATATGCACGTGTTCAGAGCCCCTTGAGCTTCTGATCATGGCCTCATACAAAGGCCTGAGGTAAGATGAGTATATGGTTTCCATCCCACCGGAGACAGTGGAACTGCCCACCGAAAGTCCATATTCCTGCATGTCTTTTACTTGTCGCTCGATCGGCATGTGGTTTTTGTATTTGTCGATCAGAACACTTGTCCAGAAGCTGCGGTGAAATTTGCCCTTTGGAATAAGTTTTCCCGGGGGTGGTGCGGTTACTATTGGTTTGGAGCAACTGCAGGTTTTTCTGTATTTTTTTCTCTTAATAAACCTGACGTAGTAACTTTTTTCCACACCGACCTCAATAGAGCATTCTTCTGAGCCGAGGTCTTCGTAGGGCAGGCCGCATTTGGGGCAAAACTTTTTATCATCGGGGATATCGATCGTCTCCTCTCTTTTGGGCAAGTCCTTCGGTATCTTCCTTCCCCTGCCTTTGTGTCCGGATTTTGCGCCGCGCTTTTTTGAATTCTTTTTGTTATTTTTCCTCTTTTTGCTTTTGGTTTGCTTCTCGGTTTTCTTCCCGAATAGCATTTTATTGAGCAGAGCGACCTTTGCCTTTTCCTCTTTAAGCTGTTTCTTCAGGGCGGCATTTTCTTCTTTCAACTTTTTCATCTCGGCCCGCATCTGCGTGAGTTCACTTTTTAGGGTTTCAATTTCTTCGTCTTTTTTCTCGAACTCCCTGCGGGCGAACTCAAATATCTCGGTCAGTTTTTCATTATCCTTTCGGAGTTGGGCGCATTCGGTGCGCAGGTTTTCGTTGTCCATCCGCAGCTGCCCCTGCGGCGGCAGTTCCCAATCGGCTGTTTCTGCCTCCGCCGTCAATGTTTTTTCGTTATCCGTCATGTCTTTTTCCCCGGTGTGTTGATTTGAATTTATTATGAAAGAAGGTGGAAAGTAATATCAAATATCACATGGAAGAGGGCAGAAATGAGTTTTGGCGAAACGTTAACTACTGGCGGTAGAGAGGCTTTGGAGGCAACAGGAGAAAACGAGAGGAGGAGAAAAACATTCTGTAAAAAAGAACTCGCCACCCTCTGGGGTGGTTGTCAGGCCTTTCATTTGACGGGGGGGGTAGATCTTGTAAAATCTATGCTTGCCCGGGATGTCACAGTTTTGTATCCTTAACATGATAGTGACCAACGTGGTTCACTGAATATTTACG
>JAGYMJ010000259.1 GCA_018400625.1 Planctomycetota bacterium | reverse complement strand
CAGGCACAGGGCACGGTGGTGATGAGGCAACGGGGTTCACTGAATATTTACAACTACGCACTTCAATGAATGTTTAGAATTGAATGAATGTCAGGGGCATGCTTTTGCAAAACAATGTAAAATATTGTATATTTATTATCTAAAAGGTTTCTGACGATACACAATTCCCCTATCGGAGAGAAATTACACATGGAAGGCATAAAAACTGCATTAATTAGCGTATCGGACAAAACAGGTATAGATGTTTTTGCAAGAAGATTGGACGCCCTCGGCATCAATATCCTTTCTACCGGCGGTACGGCAAAACATTTACGTGAAAACGGGATAGAAATAACGGACGTGTCTTTTTATACCGGCTTTCCTGAAATACTTGACGGCCGTGTTAAATCATTGCATCCTAAGATACATGGCGCATTGTTGGCTCTTCGCGATAATGAAGATCATCAGAAAGAAATGAAACAGCATGGTATCGAACCCATAGATATGGTCGTTGTGAATCTGTATCCATTTGAAGAGACTGTCGCAAAACCTGACGTCACGCTTGAAGAGGCCGTAGAAAATATTGATATCGGTGGTCCGACGATGATACGCTCGGCCTCGAAGAACTATAAGAATGTGGCCGTCCTGACCAGCCCGGGACAATACGAAAGAATTGCTTCTGAACTCGAGAAGAACAATACGGTTTTAGATGAAAACACGCTCTATGAGCTTGCCTTGGAAGCATTTCGCCATACCGCTCACTATGACATGGCGATTTCAACATATCTTGGTGATCAGAGCGTCGAAGAGAAAACAGATTTCAGTGATAAGCTTTTCATTGAGCTGACAAAAAGGCAGGGGCTTAAATACGGTGAGAACCCGCACCAAAAGGCCGCCTTTTATGCGGAACAAGGTATCACGGAACCGTGTATTGGAAATGCCGTTCAGGTCTCCGGGCCCGCGCTCTCCTTCAATAATATATTGGACTTAAACGCCGCTCTTGAATTGGTTAAAGAATTCCATGAAAAACCGGCGGCAATATGCATAAAGCACACCAATCCGTGTGGGGCGGGCCTGGCTGAGGATATCAGTGAAGCTTATCGCCTCGCCTATCAGGGCGACCCACTGAGCGCTTTTGGATGCATTGTCTCGCTGAACAGGGCGTTTAATAAAGACATCGCCGAATTAATAGCTCAGTATCGGGTCGAGAAAAACGGGAAAAAACTCCCCTATTTCGTCGAAGCGATCATTGCCCCGAAAGTTGAACAAGACGCTGTTGAGCATCTTAAAGCTTCCGTAGGATGGGGCGAACGCACAAGGGTGCTTGAATGCGGTGAATTCGGCTCCAGGGGTTATGATCAGAACTCTCAAGACATGAGACGTGTCGTCGGAGGAATGTTGCTGCAAAATCGGGATCTTTTAACGGTTGATGGTTTGAATATTGAGGTTCCGACCAAAAAGGAACCGACGGCTGAACAGATGGAAGACCTGAAATTTGCCTGGCTTTGCTGCAAGCATGTAAAATCAAATGCGATTACTATCGTTAAAGATGGGATGCTGATGGGCTCCGGAGCCGGGCAGATGAGTCGCGTTGATGCCGCACTGAATGCGGTACGCAAGGCGGGGGAGCGTGCAAAAGGAGGGGTGCTGGCAAGTGATGCGTTCTTCCCCTTTCCCGATGCCATGGAAGTCGCAATAGAAGCAGGTGTTGAAGCTGTTATGCAGCCGGGGGGAGCCAAAGGGGATAAGGCGGTTATTGAATCCGCTGACAAATTGGGGGTGGCCATGGTTCTCACGGGCAATCGCCATTTTTTACACTAAACAGCCCTTCAACAGGACGTTTGAACTGCAGATATTACTAACGTACAAACAAAAGATAATAGAAAAGACGGAGAGGTGTCCGAGTGGCCGAAGGAGCGCGGTTGGAAACCGCGTGTTCGAAAATCCTTTCGAACCGAGGGTTCGAATCCCTCCCTCTCCGCCATTTCTTTACTTGATTCATCCTTAGGGAGAAATCTTTAATGGAACAACTCACTGTTCATGCTCCTTCCCAGACCTATGATATTCTTATAGGTCGAAATATCATTGAAAAGTTAGGTAATGAGCTTTTTGAACGCCATATTGCTGAACCTGAAAGGCCCGTGGCTATATTGACCAGCCCGCGGATCGGAGGCTTTTACTATGACGCCGTACGTTTGAGCCTGGAAAAAAGCGGCGTTCTGGAAGTCGGGCGTTTTAACATCCCGGACGGAGAAGACCATAAGAACCTCCAACAGTTTGATAAAGCCCTTAACTGGCTCTCTCGCTTTGCCGCCAATCCGAGCCGAACCCCGCTGGTTATAACTTTAGGCGGTGGTGTCGTCGGTGATCTGGGGGGATTCGTAGCTCATACTTTCAAAAGAGGTGTGCCCTTCTTACAGGTCACAACGACCTTGTTAGGGGCCGTTGATTGCAGCGTGGGGGGGAAAGTGGCCGCGAATCTGCCGGCGGGAAAAAACCTCGTGGGAGCGTTTCACCAGCCTTCACTGGTTCTGGCGGATATGGATTGCCTCAATACACTGCCGGATGCCGAAGTGAAATCGGGAATGGCTGAAGTGATTAAGTATGGTGCTATACTCGACAAAGACCTTTTCGAATTTTTGGAAGCCAATATCGATAAACTTATGGATTTAGACGATGAAGCGCTGGCCCCGGTAGTCCGCCGTTGCTGCGAACTAAAGGCACTGGTGGTCAAACAGGACGAATACGACAAAAAAGGGGTAAGGATATCGCTCAATTTTGGCCATACGGTGGGCCATGCTATAGAAAATGTTTGTAAATATTCCCTCTCTCATGGAGAATGCGTTTCGATCGGTATGGTTGCCGCTGCGCGCCTCTCTCATAAATTAGGGTTTTGTCATTCGAGTGTACCGACAAGACTGCAATCCTTACTGGAAGCTGCGGGATTGCCCGTTGAATGCTGCGCTCGGAATCTGGAAACAGATCAGGTTCTGGAAGTTATGAAAACGGATAAAAAATGGATCCGAGGTAAAAACCGGTTCGTCCTTCTGACAAACTTAGGCGCCTGGAAAGAAGCCGAGGGGATAGATGAAAATACGATTGAAGATATTGTCTATGAAGTTGTAGAAGGGTGATTCCTCGTAAGTCCTCAGTGAACCCCGTAACATCACCACCGTGCCCTGTGCCTGC
>JAGYMJ010000258.1 GCA_018400625.1 Planctomycetota bacterium | reverse complement strand
GGTTTATTGTATGTTGGAGAGGAAAATCCAACATTTCTTGTAATAGGTTTTACTTGATGCCAAAAATCAGTGACAAAGAGCTAAAAAACAGTTTTCTTGAGGGTGATGAGCAGAGTTTTCGGATTCTGGTCAAACGTTATCACTTTTATGCACTGAGAATAGCGAGAGCTGCTCCGTTCTTTTTTTCTGGGGAAGATGCCGAAGATGTTGTTCAGGAAGTAATGCTGGCTCTTTACGATAAAATAAAAGGGGTGGATAATATCAGAGCTTTTGTAGCTGGAACTGCCCACAATAAATGCGTTGATATAATAAGAAAAAGAGAGAGCAAAAAAAGAAGGGGAACAGTTAGTATGGCAGATATGAGAAATAAAAATTCAGGTGGAAAAGAAGAGGAATCTCCCAATCCGTTAGAAGATACGGATAAACGCATTGATTATATACCGCAATATGCCCTGAACTCCCGGGCTATAGAGGAGATTAATAAATATCTGGAGGGGGTGGGAAAACCCTGCGGACCACTTATCAAACGCCGGTATTTCAATGAACTTTCTTATAAAGAACTGGGGAAAAGTCTTGATATACCGGAGAATCAGGTAGGTGTTCGCCTCTCGCGTTGTCTGGCACGTCTGGCCAAAAGCATGGAAAGTGACAGGGAATTCTGGGGGGAACTTGAAGAACTGCTGGAAAAGGGGGCTGCTTAGATATGAAAGAAAATGAATACCGTAAATATTTTGAGAAGCTGCTTCGGGAAGAAGGCGATACGGTTGTTGCCCGGCCTGATGTGAGTGAGGAAGAGATGGACGAGAAGGATGTGGCCCAGCTTCGCCTTCACCTGCTCACTGCGGCGCTCACAAAATATAAAGGACTTATCTTTGAGCCCGATGAGACGGAGCAGCGGCCCGAAGACCTGGAAGAAAAGGCTGATAATATAATGGCGATGATTGCCGAGCGTAGAGAGGACCAGGAAAGTGATAATAACGGGCCGGATGCCGGCGAAAAAAAAACGAACGACGAGATAAATCGGGATAGAACCTCTGAACCCTCTCCACCTGAGGATGGGGGAAAGAAGATCATAAATTTTTCCACATTGCATACGGTTATAACTGCGGCCGCTGCGGCAGCCGTGCTGATAATTGTTGCATGGCTGGCTATAGACAGGCCTGTTGAACCGGAAGTCACGGCGGCAAGAGTCCAGGTCGCTTATCTGCTCGATATCAGGGGCGAAATCAGGCTTTCCCGGCCCGATGCCGAGGAAAAGATTCTGCGGCCCGATGCGGGCAGTGAGCTGCTGTATTCTCAGGATGAGGTTTTTATCCCGGAAGGGAGCCAGGCCACCGTTATGTTCCCCGGCAGAGCCTATAATCTTACGGAGAACGACCACTTCAGGGTGCTTGCTGATACTGTAGAAAGAGAAGAAGACGGACGCTGGTATGCGCAAAAGCCTTCAATATCAGTTTTCAGCGAACATGATGCAATTGTTACACTTAACGAAGAGCAGATTGTAAAAGCTCCGGAGCGCATGTTCGCAGCGGTTACTCCCCGGAAATTACGCTGGTTTCTTGCTGTGAAACCAAGAGTAACCATACTTTCCCCACGCGGCCGGACACTCTCTGATGCCCCTTATTTTATCTGGAGGGATTCAACTGAAGAAGAGGCGGAGGAAAAGCCGGTGTATGAGGTATCTGTTATACTGCTCGATGAGATGGGTGAACCCGAAGCAGCATCATCCTGGTATGAAACAGAGCAAAGAGAGTTTACCTGGGATGATACCGGTTGGCCTGATGCGAGGCGGGGGCGTGAGTATATAGTGCATATCCGAAGAAACGAAGAGCTTTTGACCGATGGCAGAGATACTTTCCGGATCATGGGAAAAAAGGAGGCGGATAATTTTAAGCGGCGACTCGATGCCATAAGAGAAACCCTCCCGGAAGGTCAGTCAAGGCTTTTCCTGAAAGCGAATCTGCTGATGAGTGAGAAGTGGCGCTGCTACGCCGAAGCCCGCATCAAAGCCGCAGAGCTTGTGGATTCATATCCTGAAGACGTGACCTACCTGAAGCTTTTGCAGCATTGCTATCAGGCGCTTGAGATGCCGGAGAACGTACGGGAAGTGCAAAAGAGGCTGGATAAAATAACCAATTAAGAGTGGTCCTAACCCAAAAAAACATTCCCCAAATTATGTCTTTAACCATGCGAAGGTAGTGCCGATGTTCAAATTTTCCCTAATTATTGTGGTCTTCGTGTTTGGCACCACCGCACACGTTTTTGCAGAACATGCATCCCCCCAAGAAGAACACGTGGAAAGACTAAAAGAAAAAATCAGGGATGCCGTTGAAAGAGAAGATGAAGGGGTTGTTGTGCAGCTTTGGGAGGAATATGTTGAGTTGACGGGGGATGAAAGAGGCGTGGATTTAGCTGAAGAAGAGGATTCAGATTATCTTGTAAAAGGCCCATTGTTTATTATGAAAACGCTTTTTGATCAGGGCCGATATTCTTTGGCTGAACCCATATGTAAACGTTTTTTAGCCTATTTTATGCTGAAATTTGGTTCTATGCACGTTAGCCTTGAAACCCCTTTACTTTATTTAGGACAAATTTATCAAGCACAAGGACTTTACACCGAAGCTGAGGAAATGATTGAGTATGCTGCTGCGATTGTTGTGTCTGAATACGGAAGAAATGACATCCGCATTACGGAAAGTATAAACGCTTTTGCGTCTTTGTATTATGACATGGGACGTTATAAAGAGGCGGAAACACTATTTTGGCATGGAATTGATATTTATAAACAGGCAGAGGAATCTCATCCCAGCGAAAATGTAACAGCAGCGTTTTTCAATTTGGCAACACTGTATAGAGAGCAAGGTCGTTACGTATTATCCATGGAAGCCTACAATGCAGCAATGGAAATTCTGAAATCCTCGGGGGAGCCAAGTAGTTACATGTTTGGCAGGATATTAAGGGGCTTAGCTGAACTGCATAGACTACAAGGAGAATATTCCGAAGCCGAGGATTACTTCCTGCGTGCTCTGAAAATTTTCCGAGAAAAACACGGATACCATCATCTTTCTGTTGGAAACACCTTGAACAATTTGGCATTGCTGTATTTTGAGAAGGGGCATTATGCAAAATCAGAAGAGTATTATGAACATGCTCTTTGGATTTATGAAAAAGCGAATTTATCTGAGCATCCGCATATATGGTCAACTTTGAATAATTTAGCTGTAATATTTCATAATCAAGGACGATATTCTGAAGCAAAGCATATCTATCAAACCATTTTTGACAGCCAAAAACAGCTTCATAAGCAAAACCCCGGTCTGTGGGAAACTATGCTGAACAATCTGGCTGGGATACACACTGATCAAGGCAATTACAATGAGGCCGAATCGCTTTATAAACGCTCACTGGAGATATCGCGCAACCTCTATGGAAACGATCCCCAACCTTCTATTGGGACCGATTTGAATAACTTGGCAATTGTTTACCACCGCCAGGGTAAGCATTCTAAGGCGGCGCAGTTCTATCAACAGGCTTTAGAAATCTATGAACAGGCACTAAAACCAACTCATCCTCTGATCGGGTCCACATTGAATAACTTAGGGACTCTACATTATGATCAGGGATATTATGAGAAGGCTGAAAATTCATTTAAACATGCAATGGATATCCTAAAACCATTATCGGGTGAAAGCCATCCTTATCTGGGAAATACTCTAAAGAACCTGATGCTTCTCTATTATCAACTGGGGCACGATGAAACACTCAAATTTGCAAAACGCTCTTTTGAAACAGAATCTGCCGTGCTGGATGAAAATTTTTTAATGCTCTCTGAACGACAACGTATGGAGTTTACAAGTTTTCGAGGTGATTTACCCCTGAGAATCAGCTCCTCACTTGCCATACAAAAACCCGATGTTGAAACAGTAAATGCATCATGGATGATGACGCTGCGAAGCAAGGGGCGTGTCCTTGATGCTATGCTGGAAGATCAAAAGCACCTGGCCGAAGATCCAGAAGCACAGTCCCTATATGATCGGCTTAGTGAAATCAAAAAACGGATTACTCATCTGATTTTTCAAGACCAAGCAAAGTTTAATGAAAAAGCTTTGGAAAAACATCAGGAGGAGATAAAAGAGTTACGGGAAAAGCGAGATGCGATTGAGCAGCGTTTGGCAAGGCTTTCGGGCCGGTTTCAGGAAGGACGCCGTGCCAGCCAGGTCACTACCAAAGATGTGGCAAATGTTCTGAACTCTGAAACAGCTCTGGTGGAATTTTTGTGCTTCCAGCCGCTTGAACGGGCTGAAGAGCAAGAGCTTCTCGAACATTACGTGGCTTTTGTATTAAAACACGGGGAAACCACACCCAGCTTCATAACTCTGGGCGAAGCAGATATCATCGACCGCCAGATCAAATATTTGCGAAGAAAGATGCAAGACGGCGAACCTGCAACTGACGCTTTGAGAACTCTCTACAAGAAGATATGGGCTCCTTTGGAATCCGAACTGGACGGCAAGAAACACGTCTTCGTCAGCCCCGACGGTGAGCTTAATTTCCTGCCTTTCGCTGCGCTGCTCGGCCCGGATAGCAGGTATCTGGCGGAAAACTACACGATAAGTTACCTGGCCAGCGGACGTGATCTCATAAGACAGAGCGATACGGAGAACGAAGGCGCTTCTCTCTTCGGCGATCCGGCTTTCGGTGAAGGCGTTCCGCCCCTGCCTAACACGCGCAAAGAGGTCCAAGCCATTGCCGGAATGCTCGGTGAAAAAGGCAAAGACACACAGATATGGCTGGGCGGGGATGCAACGACACAGCAGCTTAAAAGTGTCAGGCGTCCCGATGTGCTGCACTTGGCAACGCACGGATATTTCCTCTCTGATATAGTTAGTCCCGACTCACTCCCTGAGATGCGGGGGGCGATGCAAATGGCCCAGAGCCGCCTGGTGTCCCCCGGCATCATGGCTTCCGGTATGATCAAAAATCCCATGCACCGCTCGCTTCTGGCGATGGCCGGTGCGTCCGGGATCACAGACGAGGGTGAACCCGGGGAAGGAATAATAACGGCCGAAGAGGTCGGAGGACTCGACCTGTGGGGCACACGGCTTGTCGTTTTATCAGCCTGTGAGACGGCAATGGGAGATGCTGCTGCGGGCGAAGGAGTTATGGGGCTAAGGCGCGCTTTTGTCCAGGCAGGAGCTCAGAACCTGGTTATGACCCTATGGCCGGTTGAAGACGAAAAAACAGCCGATCTGATGATTGAGTTTTATCGCCGGTATCTTGAACACGGCAACGCCACCCGGGCCATGACAGAGACGCAGAGGGATATAATAAACCAGGCACGGGAAAATAATGAGGACTTACATCCTCGCGACTGGGCAGCGTTTGTTGTGAGCGTGCAGGGAAATTCCCAATCTGAATAAATAACCACTCAACTCCGGTTTAATTCTCTCCTGTATTGATCGCCCTCCATCTTCTTGAGCAACAGGCATTAACACTTGCTATTCTTATAGATCTACTGTCCCAAATCTGGGACAGTAGAAAACATGCTTGAAAAACAATCCAAAGATATTACTCAGGGCGTTTTCACAGCTCAAAAACCGACGATACGTTTCTCAGAGAGCATTACCATATGTTTCACCGTTTCGTTGATTCTGCGATCCTGAGAGGTCCACAGGGTTGTCTCACAAGCTGAAAATCACTGTGTGTAATACCCTATTCAACGACAACTATTTTCCCCTCCCAGCGACAACTAAAAACCGCAATTAGATGCCGGTAAAAAACCCCTCTCACTGCCGCAGAATCGCACTTAACCAGCAAGAGGAGCAAGTAGGTCATACTATGCTATTTCGTCGATTCTACAGCCTCAGTTTCCCCTATTTGGAGTCTCTCACACTCAGAATCTATGCCCCGCGATCCAAGTCTGTAGGGAAAAA
>JAGYMJ010000257.1 GCA_018400625.1 Planctomycetota bacterium | reverse complement strand
CGGCGCTCCCGAAGAGGGGCGGGCAGGGCGCATTGACGGCTGAAGGGGTGGTACAACTTTTTTCGCAACGTTTGATCTTCATTCCACCGGCACAAGGCACGGCGGGGATGCCACATGGGTCGCTGAACACTTTATCCCCGAGCAGAAACGCGGCGGGCAAGGCCGGGGGGAGGGAATATCCATCCATTTGTAGTGCAGAAATACCGCTCCACCGGAACAAGCCCGGCGGTAACGTGGTTCACTGAGGACTTGCATTCAAATCGATTCCTGAGCCTTCCGGTTTGGTTCCCACAAATTCGCCGTTGAGCCCGAAAAAGACTACGGTATCATCATCCAACCCCCCTGATTTCCAGTCCGGAACAAAATCATTTTCGTAACGTACGACATCTGATATTCTTAATCTGGCGATGGTACCGTCTATCGGCCCGACAAAGACAGATTCCATCGGTTCCCTCACAATCAACGGTTTATCCCCCAGACCGGGACCGCCGGGGTAGTAGGGCCAGGCACGCCGGCCATAATCATCCCGCTCGATTTCGCTGCCGTTGACATACACGGTATATTCCCCTTCATTGCCGATTTCACCGTCCTCAATTCGCCATGAAGCAGCAATATGATACCACTCCCCGGCTTCGAACCGGTACCTTCCCGTAAAACCAGCATTGATATCAAAACCAGAATCAACATCCTTCTCGCCACGAACCCATAAATTCATGGAATAGTACTCCGGACTGGTCGCACGGCGGCGACCGCGTCGAAACTGCAGATCATGGGATCCGGCCCGCACAAAGTATTTGTCATGAAAATTAGCTCCCGCCGTATAAGGAAGTTCCAAAGATGACCAATTCGGCCGGAACCAGAATTCAATCGTACCCTCGATAGCCGGAAAATGCTCATAACGGTCCCCTGCCTGCCGGCCTCGTTCAAAACTCAGCCGGTTCCCACCCGGGAGGTGAAGGGCCCGGCCTTCGGGGGCTTCGACAAACCCGGTTGTCGTACCGGGCGGCTCAAAACGTTCCTCCGGTTCCAGACCGGCGTCTTTAACCATTAATTCCGGTGAACGTGAAACCAGCGGTTCGACATTGAGGAAACGGACAATGGAGTCAGGCCGGTGCGAAACCAAACTCCATGCCCCCCCATGACCTTCTACAGGAATACTTTGGAAGCCGATATGATCTTCTGAATCTTCAAGTGCGATCGACCCGTCGGGGCGTCGGACCTGCATAGGAACACTGAGAAAAAGATCCAGACTCTCAAGCCCCCTGTCCACATGAAAATAGTTCGGCTGCACATCACGTTGAATTTCGACACCCTGTGGGCCATATACCGCTATCTCAGGCGTATTGCTCTCAAGAATCCGGATCGCGGCAGAGTCCGGAATATCCAGGAAATACAGCCCGGTTACGGCCTCCGCCGGCATAGTGATTTCCATGGAATATTTATGCGGGTTCTGACGGGCGGCGTAAGAGCTCATGAAAGCTTGCTCTGAATTCCATTTTACGTCGTTGATATATTCCGACGATGTATCGTCCGTTAAACGGTGCGGAATAATCCTGACTTCCGGCTCCACATCATCCGACTCCATCCAGACTGTAGCTTTGAAATGGACCGGAGCGTCATGATTGGCTTTGCGAAAAATGATTTTCGAGGGGGCCGGTCGTGAATAACGCTGCAGTATCGGAAATGTTTCAACGGGCTCATCGACATCTGCGAGGGAAGCCAGCAGCCCCGGCAGATTTATCATTGGAAAACGGTTGCCCAATATACCGGTGCTCAGACCGTTAAGAATCCGGTATCTGGCCAGTCCTACACGGTGCTGGTAGTCGATGACACGCAGGTAGCGGCGGTCACCGGTCAGTTCATACGCCATACCATAAAGAACGCCAGCATAGTCCTGTGAGCCCGCCGCCAGAGGAATCCGGCTGAAACGATACTTATAGTCCAGCGCCTGCAAGGCCGCATCTTTAGCCATATCATCTCCGGTCGCGTGATAATACAGCAAGAGCCAGAAAATATTGCGGGGGACCTTGTAAAGATTCCCGAAACGGATTTCGTCCGTCAGAGCATTCGGTGTATCAAAGTCCACAATATTGCGCACCCAGGTGCGTGCCATGTCGGCGTATTCTTCGTCGCCGGTGAAGTTGTAGAGCGCGACCAATTCCCGCACATGATGAAAAGCTCCATCCGAACTCCCTATAAACTCCGGCAATGCCTCGGGGTCCCATCTTTCTTTATATGCTCTGCCGTAACTGTCAACGACCTTTTTCATGTGCTCGTTACCGGTGAGATAATACTCGTTAATAAAGCTGTGCATTGCGACAACAACATAACTTGGCCCACGCATCAGGCTGCTGCGGTCTCCCCAGTAAATGGGCGGGGCATTGGATATATTCATAAAACCGATGACGGCGTGCCCCCCTTCGAACTTACTACCGGCCGTCCAATGCGTCATGCGCACATCGGAGACGTACTGGTTGTACCGGGTCCCGTAATTGAACATGCTGCGGTCTCCGCTGCGGGCATAGGCGCCCCAAATATGGAGCGGCAGGTTATACGTGCCCGAATGCAGGCGGAAAAAACTCAGTCCGCGCATCGTCGGATTCCTGCCCCATTCAATGAACCCTCCTATATAGGGTTGACGCTGGTGCACATTATCCATGAATCCATGCCAGAAAGCTTCGATCAGTTCTTCTTCCACAGGGAAGTTTTCGGGGTCGCGCGGATGAAACGGCCAATCGAACGCGCCGGTCGATGCGGTCCAATGCGGGTCGGCCAGCAGCAAAGGCGGATAAGAGGCGGTTTCGGCAAGCTTTGAAACGGATGCAGGTTTCTGGCCGTGACCGCCGGGCAGCAGCCAAATATCGTGCGTGCGAGCCATTCCCTGAGCATTGGACGGCATGTCCACCAGGGATGCCGGTCCTCCGGGCGCGAGCTCGGTCCAGTCCTGCCAGTACTCCGTCACCAATGTGCTCATTCGAAAATCCAGTTCCCGACCACCGCGAGAAGACCATAATGCCACCCGGGCATTTTCCGGGCCGAAAGCGATTTCCTTCGGGAATCTCTGCGCCAGATGCGGTGTTACCACCGTTAAGGAATGCTCACCATAATCGGCATGGCCCCAATCGCCGCTCACGTCGTTTGCTCCCAGCCACTCATCCATCCAAAACGAATGAACAGCCCAATCTCCGTCAGCGACCGTATCCAACCGGTTCCCTGAACTCCATCCCGCCACCGCCCGGTAATCCTTCTCCCTGAAATGCGGATAGGAATCCTGGTAAAGGTACATCTCACCGCCGTCGCGGAAGTTGGTTTCCATCACTTCGTAGTCAACCTCCCTCACTCTGGGGGTGAAGACCGCATCGCTTTCACCGAGTGCGAAAGCTACCTTTTGGGGGCCGGCCGGCGTTGTGAAGTCCAGACCGTAATCCCGCACCCATAACCCGGTGGTGTCCTCGGTCAGCACCAGCGAATGTGATATCTTCATATACGGACTGCCGGCGGTCAGGTAAAACCAAACCCTGGCCCGGGCAATACGGGAACCCTCTTCGGTAACATACCAGCCCTCACGCAGAATCACTGAACGCATCGGACCTTGATTGAGCAGTTCCGTCTCAACCTCCGCCTCTGCGCCGGCCACCCGGGCGGTACGACCCAGATTGTCAATGAGATAGGCCCCTTCTCCTGAATTATCGAGCACCGCCACGCCATTCACCTCGGCACGGTTCGGCAGGATGGAGTCCGCTGAAAACTGATAGACGGCAGCGCCGGTATCAACCATCAGCCCCCCGTCATCATCACGTTCTATCCGCATCGGATTTTCCGGCAAAGTGCGTTCCACTCCCGGCCCAAACTCCACACGATACTCCTCTTGAGGGCCGGCGTTCAACGCTGCATGCGCCCACCGTATACTGCCGTCGCGCCAGGTGGAAACGACATCAATCTGGGCCGGCACTTCCTGGGCCACAGCATCGACTATTCTGATCTGTGAAGCATCTTTCAGGGCCCCTTCAGGAAAAGGAAGCCCCCCGATCACCGGCCACTGTTCGTCCAGACCGGACTCATCATTGACCAGGAGCTGAAAGGTTTGCACTGACGGTGCTGCATCGCGGTTCATTGCGGCGATTAAACCATCCTGACATATGAACAGCAGGGAAATAATGACTGAACCAAAGGTACCACAGAAAGCCTTCCCAAAAAGATTCTTTCCTTTCATAGTGTTTCCACCTCTTGAGTGAATGATAAAAATAATCTTTCTCTGCAGATATTCAGTGAAGGGCGCCATTTTCCCCCACCGTATCCTGTGCAGCATCCCCACCGTGCACTGTGCCGGTGGAATAGAGATTAAAGGTCATCTCCCGAAATCGCCGTCAGACGTTCTTTGGCACTGATTACCGATTACTGATTACCCGCTTGCTGTGGCACTAACAGCCTGGCC
>JAGYMJ010000256.1 GCA_018400625.1 Planctomycetota bacterium | reverse complement strand
ATCGTCCCACCGGCACAGGGCACGGTGGGGGAACAACGTGGTTGACTGAGGACTTACCTTTGCATAATGATATAAGAAAAGGTCGCCCAATTATCAAGTTTCTTATTCCTCGAAATATTCTAAGAGCCCTTTTTCGGCATCCCAGAGTTTATTAAACATTTCCCGGATCCTGGGGAGTGTAAGTTTTGAAGACGTTAGCGGGTCGAGGGCGATGGCATGAAATGCCGCCTCTTTGTTTTTCGTCAGTACCGCCTCAACCGCCAATTCCTGTACATTGATATTGCTGCGATCAAGAGCCGCGCACTGCGAGGGTATTTTCCCCACCTGGCATGGATGAATCCCCTCCCTGTCAATCACACAGGGAACTTCGACACAGCAGTTATCGGGCAGGTTGGGAATCGCCCCGTTATTCATGACATTGCCCGAAAAGACAAACGGGGAATGAGTCTGATAGGCTTCAACCATACTTGCAACATATTCATGCGATTGTCTGAGGGGCGGAATGTCGTATTCTTCTTCGTCGTCAATACCGCTGTCCTTAAGCCATTCCCTGGGCGGTTCATATTCATCGGTTTCCAATTGGCGTTTTTTCAGATTATATGTTCCCATATTTTCCGGAGTTTGGCGGAAGTATGGGAGATATTCAGAGTTATGTTCTGAACTTTCGGTGGGGAAGCAGCCAAATTCTTTCATCAATTCTACCCTGACCCTGTCATTTGCAAATTCTTCGTGCGTATCGGCCGCTTCGCGTATTTTGGGATAGAGGTCCTCATTTTCATGCTTTATGGAGAGCACCCATGCCAGGTGATTAATTCCTGCGACTTGAAAAGAGACCTCTTCATAAGGGACGTCCGCCACCCGGGCCAGTTTTTTGGTCGTGCCCTGAACGCTGTGGCAGAGGCCGGTGTTTTGAATCGAGGAACCGACGGAATGCAGCCAGGTCAACATCGCCATGGGGTTGGTATAGTTGATTAAAATTGCTTCAGGGCAATGTTTTTCCATTTCCGTGCAAAAATTTAGTTGAACCGGGGCTGTGCGGAGGAATCTAAACACTCCGCCCGGCCCGAGCGTATCTCCCCATCTCTGGTCTATACCGTATTGTCTCGGTATTTGGATTTCTGAACAGAACGGTTCGCCCCAATAGGCGGGGCCGCCTACAGAAACAGATGATATCACAAAATCCGCTCCCTCTAAAAGCTCACGAAAGTCCGGTGAAGCGCTTATTTTCCCGGGCAATTCATGGTGATCAATAAACCTTTGCAGGTAGTTCACCGTATTTTTCAGTTTATTTTCGTCTATATCACAGAGCGCAATGTGGCTTGCGCTTAATACCGGACTTGAAAAGATGTCCATTGACAGCCGGCCGCCAAAACCGCTGCCTGCTCCAATAATGACAATTTTTGCATCTTTCATAACATTTGTTACCCAAAGGGGTGAATTAATATGTTTAATTCAATGACAAACGGCTCAATATTGTAAGCAAAAGTGCGCTCAGAAACAAATATATATTCAGCAAACCCTGTCCCTTAGCATCGAGCATGTTCCGGTGGGATGAAGGTTAAACGTAAATATTCAGTGAACCCTGTTGTCTCATCACCACCGTGCCCTGTGCCTGCCTGTGCGTCGCACGCA
>JAGYMJ010000255.1 GCA_018400625.1 Planctomycetota bacterium | reverse complement strand
CTGTTGGCCAGCGCGATTGCTGCCAACTCACCGAAGACGGTTGCGATCTCTGCGTCAGCATTCGTGAAGTCCGAGGGTTTGTTGGCCAAACCCATTATTCCCACCGTCTTTCCTTCGATATTGAGTGGTGAGAACATCACGTTTCGCAGAACGACGTGTCCATCAGGCATAAACTTCACCCACTCGCTACGCATGAAGTCATTTTCGTACACGGACTTGTGAGTCTCATACGCTGTTTCTCGCAACCCCCGAATGGGCATCGGCAACTCCGAGTCTACCGTGCACGGCATGCCACCGGCCTCAAGAAAGAGAACTTCATTCTCCGCGCCGTCATCCGTCAGAAGTGCAACATAGCCGGAAACTGCTCCTGTCATCTCGCAGCAACGGTCAAAGATCGCGCGCGCCGCATCCGCGAAGTTTTGCTTCTCCAGAATCGCGCGTGCCCCTCTTACGACTGCATCAAATTTCGCTTCGGCAGATGGTGTTGTGCTCATGATTTCCCCTTTTATCGAACAGTTAAAATAAATGGAGAATTTTACACCCATTGCCCTTATAGAATGGGATGTTTTCCATCTATTGCTATATTGTAAAAACATTCAGCCTGTTTCTGCTCATTCTCATTGCTGTGGCTGCATATTTTGGCCCTGAACTTACGGCCATGCTGGCGCCGGGAATCGTAGACGACCCGGCTACCTTTGAAAAAGGCGTGAGAATGACAAGAATTACTCTACAGGATTTTATTCACCAGAACCAATTTGGATATTTGTCCATCCATTTTTCCACTGCAGGCTTAAGGGTATCTTTTATCCCCGGTTCAACATAAAACTTTGGGAAAAGAAGGTCATCATCAGGCGTGATTATCCCCTGCCTGACTGCTGTTTTTGCCAACTCAGTTCCCGGATAGATTCTGATCCCACAGGTGACTTTCATTTTGTCAAGATCCAGACGTTCGGCAAATTCAAAATTCTCTTTTATGGTATCCCAAGTCTCACCTGGGACGCCGAGCAGCAGAAAACCCATCTGTCCAATCTTGTATTTTTTTAATGCCTGTGACACTTGTCTGACGTCCTCGGGGCTGAATCGCTTATTTAAATTCTTCAGATTATCCGCAGCCCCGCTCTCAAACCCGAGGCTGACTTCCGTGCATCCGGATTCGGCCATCAGCTTTGCCAGTTCATCATCCAGTTTCCAGGGGTATATGATACAACGCCATGAGATATCTATGCTTTTTTCAAGAATCAGACGGCACAGCGATTTTGCATATGATACCGGCATATTGAAAATATTATCGACAAAGAAAAAATTATGAAACCCGGCCTTTTGATATTCTGATAACATGTCCACTGCGACGGCCAGGTCTCTTTTTCTGATTATCTTTCCTTCTATTGCTGATGTGGAGCAATAGCTGCAGTTCATCGGACAGCCCCTCCGTATCTGAAAAGGCATCCAAAGATTTTCTGCGCCGCTGTCAAAGGGGGAAGAAAGGTGGACCCTGGGAAGCGGCAAATCATCATCCGGCATTAGTAAATGGGGCTCAGAGTATCGGGCCGGTGTCTTACCCGGCTGGTACACACGGGGAATCCGGGCAGGATCCCCTCCCGTTTCTATCTGCTCAAGCAGATTAACAAAGGCGCTTTCTCCCTGGCCGCAGATCCCGAAATCCGCACCAAGATATGACAAAGCGGCTTCAGGAAAAATGCTGTATCCTGCTCCGCCGATAACAATGGGTGAATCCGTCGCCTTTTTGCAGACATCAATTAGAGATCTGACCGGCCCAAGCATAAATTTAGGTGATTCCATCGCTTGATCATCGATATTTCTAACGGAAATCCCAATCACATCAGGGGCAAACGCCTGAATAGACCGCTCTGCCGCTGCCAACAGTTCTTCGGGGTCCATGATATTGATCATTTGTATTGAATGCCCTGCATTCTCTGCCGCCCTTGCAATAAAGGCGAGTCCCAGGGGCAGGACAGGCATATTCACGGTTTCAGTGTTTGCGGAGATCAAAAGAACTTTCATCAGCTGACTCAATCCTTTTTTGAACTTTTTTCCAGGAATCTGTGATTAAAAAATTTCTGTCTATCTCGTGGTTGTAACGCCTTCTCCCCAGACCAGAACTTCAAGCATTCTCCTCCGCCAACGTCAAGAACGCGTTCGTCAAGAACCTTTCTGTCGTCAGTGGAAAAAGAAAAAAGGGAAACGTCCATGTTTGACCATGCTTCCACAATTCATATTCACTGATATCAATCTCGTTATTCCAGGCTACGGCAAACCCACCTGGCTCGACTTGTACCGCTTTGAACAAAGCTGGATTTTTCAATGGTGCGAACATATCTTTATTAAGGTGGGGCCGGGCAGAAATCCCTGGAAAT
>JAGYMJ010000254.1 GCA_018400625.1 Planctomycetota bacterium | reverse complement strand
AAAGCACTGCTATGACTATCATACAAAGAAAACAGCGTAGGGAGGCGATCGACTCATGGTAAATATTCAGTGAAACACGTTACCGCCAATCAACGTGGCTCACTGAGGACTTACGACTCCTGTTAATCGACATCGATCTGAGGGCATAATTCTTCCACCGGGCATTTATGGTGCTTAGGTTTTTCTGCTTTGCAAACGGGATCACCATAGTCATGCAGAAAAAGCGTAAAGCCGATAAAATACTCTTGATCCCACATCTCCATTAAAGCTCGCTGGTTTTTAAGAGTCGGTGAAGGTTTTTCAATCAACCCCATACGGTAACACATACGGCTGCCCGGTTTCGTTAAGGGAAATTTATTTGCTCCGTAATTAAACAAAAGAACTTCATCCGTCAAATCACGGTTAACCCCTTCTAAACTACGCAAGAAGGTAACAGCCTGGGCTTGAGTAAAATCGTCCAAAAAATCCATCTCCACAACATTACGCAGGTGGAAAAGGTTATCCAGTATTGTATGGAGATGTTTTGCACATTCATAGGCCCATTGAGCGGTAGATATAGTCGAAGCGATTTCTGAGGCCGTACTTACTCGCATTTCATTCCAATCGACAAAACTGTTCTTAAATTTTCGAAAAGCCCTTACCCCGCTTTTAACGCCGGTATATCGCCACAAAACACTTTGAACCAACTGATCCAAAGGCGGCCTGACCACACGTCTTTTGGGTTCGTCGTATTCATCGGCTATTTTTTCTTTGATTTTTTTTATGAGTTTTTTTCGTTTGGCTGCATTTCCCACCTGCTTATTCCCCAATGAAGGAATTAGTGTATAATTATACCTACCTATTATCTTCCTGCATCACTTCATCAATAAGTTTATCAACCCTGAGAGCTTGCATCACTTCTTCATCTTCGATAAAAGACAGTACCGGAGTATTTCGCATTTTAATTCTTTCCGAGATAAGAGCTTGAATTCTCCCTTTCGCATGGGAAAGCGCTTTCAAAGTCTTTTCTTTTTCGGCATCCTCCTCTTTAATCATAAGATACACCTTGGCAGTTTTATAGTCACCCCCCAACGACACGCGCGTCACAGTGACAAAACCAAGCCGGGGATCGTTCAGCTCACGCAGAATAATACTGCTAATTTCTCGCCTCAACAGCTCCTCTGTTTCCAATTTTTTTCTGTTTTGCATTTTCAACCCCGCCTATTCGTGAAAAACATTAACCCGGTAATCAATTATCTGTGCTTCGGCACACTCTCGAATAACATTCACCGGGACAAGCCCGGCGGTAGGGACCACCAAAAAACGGTGTTCACTAAGAACTTACCAGTATTTTAACTAAAGAGTCCTTGCAACCTCTTTGACGGTATAGCATTCAACAAGGTCGCCTTCTTTAATATCATCGTATTTTTCAAGTCCGATCCCGCACTCAAATCCTTTTTCAACCTCTCTCACGTCATCTTTTTCACGTTTAAGTGAAGCGATTTTCCCTTCATATACGACCTTACCATCTCTTTGGAGCCTTGCACCTCTCCCACGCTGAATCTTTCCTCTCTGAACATAACAGCCGGCTATACTACCTGCGCTGCTTATATTGAAAACGGCGCGCACCTCGGCCACACCAAGACGAACCTCTTCTTTTTTGGGAGCAAGCATACCTTCCATGGCTTTTTTAATATTTTCTGTAACGTGATAGATAACCCTGAAGTACTCTATGTCGATCCCTTTTTCACGGGCTAATTTCCGGGCCTGTTCCTCCGTCATGACACGAAAGGCTAAAATGACTGCATTAGATGCATCGGCCAGTAATACATCGCTGACGTTGACAGCCCCCACCCCACGATGGAGCACTTCAATGCTCACTTCCTCCGTATTGAGGTCTTCGAGACTGGAAATAAGGGGATCAAGTGTGCCTTTGACATCGGCTTTGACGATAAGGCGCAATTTTTGGGCTTTATCCGCCTTAATACTTTCATAAAGATTTTCAAGCGTAACACGCTTGCGCGGGCGGCGCCGCTCTTCCTGCATCTGATGTCGTCGATCCTCAGCAATCTTCCTCGCCAGATCAAGGCTCTCCACAGCCACAAACTGTTCGCCTTCTTCCGGTACTCCATCCAGGCCGCTTATTGCAGCCGGGCTGGAAGGTCCGGCCGTTTCGACTTCGTCTCCACTCTGATCCGACATCAACCTGATTCTGCCGTAAGCGGGACCGCAAACAACGATATCTCCTTTTTTCAACTCACCATTTCTCACTATAACATGAGCAACGACACCTATCCCCTCCTCTTTTTTTGCCTCCAGAACCACTCCATCGGCTCTTCTCCTGGGATTGCCTTTCAGTTCCATCAATTCCACTTCCAAAAGGATCCTTTCGAGTAATTCATTGATCCCCTCATTCTGAAGCGCACTGAGTTCTATACATCCAACCTCCCCCCCCCAGCGCTCGGGCACCAATTCAAAACCTGACAATTGCTGCATAGTGCGCATGGGGTTGGAATCAGGTTTATCCGTTTTATTCAGAGCGACAACAATGGGCGCCCCTGCCGCCTTGGCGTGAGAGATGGCCTCTTCGGTCTGGGCCATCACGCCGTCATCCGTAGCCACAACAAGCACAATAACATCGGTAACGTTCGCCCCTCTTGCACGCATAGCAGTAAAAGCCTCGTGCCCGGGAGTATCAACAAAAGTAATAGTTTGCCCCTGATGCTCAACTTGCCATGCGCCGATATCCTGCGTGATACCTCCATCTTCACCTTCAGCCACTCGGGCTTTTCTTATTCGGTCGAGAATGGATGTTTTTCCATGATCCACGTGCCCCAAAAGTGCAACTATCGGCGGTCTCGGCTCGAGTTCTTCGGGTTTATCTTCAGGAATCAATTCATCGAGCAATTCTTCTGCACTTTTTTCTTGCTTAAAATCTACTTCGATGTTGTAATCCAGAGCGAGTAATTCAACAACCTCGCGCTCCAATTCCTGATTAATGTTGGCCCTTATCTGGTGTTCCAGCATCAACTTCTTAATAAGTTCCCCCGCACCAACCCCCATTTTTTCGGACATTTCCCTTACAGTTATAGGGAGAGTGACCTCAATTCTGGATATTTTCTTTTTTTCAGGTTTCTTTTGAGTTTGCTTAAAAACAACGGTTCTTTTTTTACTTGGAGCCTTGGGAGTTTTTGGTGCTTTTTTTCTCGGTGATTCTTTTTTCCCCGGGGCATTTTTCATTTTACGACTTTTTTGCGCCCCAGTTTGTTTCGGCTTCGTTGTTTTTTCTTCGCTTTTCAGTTTCTTTTTCGGCTTTGCAACCTTTTTTCGTCGTTCTTCTTCCTTTTTCTTGCCCAATTTTCCCTTGGGCTTAGGAGGCGCTACGGGGGTGATATGATCCGTCGAAGGCATTTTTTTCACTTTGCCCTTCTGACTTTCATGCTTTTTCTTTTTCGAAGGAGAGACTTTACGTATCCTTTGCACTTTTCTTTGCTTTTTCGTTTCCGTTTCCTTGGGCCTGTAGAGCCTCAATGCCGCTTTTTTGATTTCTTCAGCCTGTTCTAAACTTACAGCATTGGCATGGTGAGTAACATTCGTGAAACCTGCTCGTTGACAAATATCAACGAGTTCTCCCCCCTTAATCCCAAGGTTCATTGACTGAGCTATTTCGTATATTTTTATTTTTTCCGACATTATATATCCAATTATTATAAATTAGCCTTAAAAAGCTTCTTCGTTCTGCAGACACAGAGGAAACGTTAAGCATAAGGTATAAGTAAATATGCTTGTAAATATTCAGTGAAACACGTTACCACCGAGCTTGTCCCGGTGGAGCGGTATTTCTGCACTACAGATGGACCCGACCACCGGCCTCGCCCGCCGCGTTTCTGCCCAGGGGTGAAATACAGTTGATTTGTACGCTTTCATGCAAGGTAAAAACGGAATTCAAGAACCATCAGAGCCGTTTTCTTCCGAAGCCTCATCCTTCTCATCTTCATCATTGTGCTCTTCCGATCCGGCATCCATAGATACCTCTGTTTTCGTTTCATTTTTTATCTCATCTTTAAAGATATCCTCTTCAGCGCTTTCCGTTTCATCATGCAAAACATCCGGGGATTGTATATCGATATTCCACCCGGTCAGCTTGACGGCTAAACGAACATTTTGCCCTCTGCGACCTATAGCCAGTGCCAATTCATCTTTAGGCACTATCACTGTAGCATGATTTTTGCCATCCCCTTCTTCAAGGGTCATTTGAAGTATCTCAGCCGGCTTCAGACTATCGGCAATCAACATTTCCGGAGCATCACGCCAGGGAACAATATCTATTTTTTCCCCGTTCAATTCGTCAATTATACTCCTGATCCGGGTTCCCCTGACCCCAACACATGCCCCGATACAATCGACATGCGGTTCATTGCTCTCCATTGCAATTTTGGTTCTTTCTCCCGGCTCCCGGGCAATACGTTTTATAACCACTATCCCTTCAGCCACTTCAGGAACTTCTATTTCAAATAATGCCTTGACAAAATCGGGATGTGTCCTTGAAAGGATTACTGTTGCAGCGCTTCCCGATCTTTTCACATCCAAAATAATACCCCGCAATCTTTCGCCCGGCTGGTAATGCTCACGGGGGATTTGTTCCGATTTTGGCAATACCGCTTCTGTCTTCTCCAGGCTCACAACGATAGAAGTCCCCTCGAATCTTTTCACCATACCGGTAACAAGCTGCCCTTTCTGCCCGGCATATTCCTGATAAATAATCTCCCCTTCCGCTTCTTTTATCTGCTGCATCATAACCTGCTTAGCAGTCTGGGCCGCAATTCTGCCCAACTGCTCAGGATTTATTTTGCGATCACCGATCTGGGCTTCGACATCTCCACTGTCCCGATTAATACTTACCTGGATCTCTTCATCTTTACCCATGTTTTTATACACGGCCGTCTCCAGTGCTCTTTCAATAGCCCTGAATATAATCTCGGAATCAATATCTTTATTACGATGAAGCCCATCCACCAATCTTAGTATATCTCTACTTTTCATAGCTGGCCTTTTATATCTAAAAAAGAGGTTTAACACCCCCTGCTCATTAACAAAATCCCATTAAAAACAGCAATGCAAATGATGAATGTATTATAAAGGTTGAGAATATTTCTGTCAAACTTTTATAAATTAGTCCGAATTAATCATTGAAATTATTTTCAAAAGGGCCTTCTCTACTCTCAAACTATCTTCTTCCTTATTGGCATTCCAGAACACGGAAAAAACCATATCACATGGAACAGACAGTTTAGAGCGATGTCGACGAAACGCTTCCCGAATGGCCCGCTTCCATCTATTGCGCTCAACCGCATTACCATTTTTTTTTCCGACAGCAAGACCGAGCCGGCTTTCGTCTCCGCCCCTTTTCTTCAGACAGCGCACACGCAAAGGATATATATCGACTCGGCGCCCATGGCGATAAACCCTCTGAAAATCATACCGGTCCCTCATACGGGCCTTGCGGGGCAGTTTTAGTCTCCGTTTATCGGCTGCATTCAACTCACTCATTCACCTGTTTCAAAACACTCACGTTTAAACAAAAGATTGTGATCGAATTCTTTAAGATTAACGGCCAGAAAATCAGCGCCGGCTTCTTTTAATTCTTCACCTGAAAAACCGGATGTTAAGCCCAGACAAAATGCTCCGGCCTTTTTAGCGGCAATAACGCCGTTGATCGCGTCTTCAACGACAAGACACCGACTCGTCGGTGTCTGGATCAGTTCGGCAGCCTGAAGGTAAATATCGGGATAAGGCTTTTTCTTTTCCACTTCCAGACCATTCACTGCTGCATCAAAAGATGAAAGCGGAATACCGATCTCATTCAGATTAGCTTCCATTTTCACCTTGTCAGCACTTGTCGCCAAAGCGGTTTTCAGTCCCTTCTTCCTGCAAAAATCAATAAAATCTCCGGCGCCGGGCAGCTCTTCCAACCTTCCACGTATTATTTCGCCGTATATTTTATATGTCCAATCTTTATCTTCAGGCATAAGAATTTCAACACCATACTTTTCCGCCACACCACCGATATATCGGTCTTCACCGGCGCCTATGAAAGGTTGAAAATCCTCCTCTTTAACCTTAACACCATAGCGACGATCAAACATTTCAATGGCCGCTTCAGCAATAAAAGGTTCCGAATCGACCAGTACACCATCCATATCAAAAATTACCGCTCCTATCCCCATTTTCCTCTATCACCCGATAAAAACTTTTCAGCTCAGTTATATAAAAGCACGGCGTAACCTGCCGTGCACATCTCATAACGCAGGTTACGCCGTAATAATACATCAATTCAGCTGATACCGAATGTCTTAACTCTCTTCGATTGCTTCGACAGGACATTCATCAATACAAGACCCGCATTCAGTACATTCGTCCTGATCAATCACCGCAACATTATCCTTCATCGTGATCGCTTCTACAGGACAAATATCGACACAACACTCACAGCCGGTACATTCGTCAGAATTAACTTCTATCATCATTTCACCTCAAAATTAAAATTTACAGTCAAAAAAACGCGTTTCCCCATGGGCTGATGCCCGGGAAAAACAGAACGCCTATCGGCGCGATTCTACTCTGCGGCGCTACAGACAACAATGTCTGTATTACTTCACATCGACAATTTTGTGCCGTTGTGCGGCATTTAAGCGCCTCCATGAGAAACCGGTTAACAACACCTCCTGCCTGAACAAATTAATCCACATCAGAATATTGTATTTAAGCATTAATTTCAAGTGGATGCACTGTGTGAAGATGATTTTTGGACGACAAAACAATCCATAGGACAAATTTCCGCCACGTAAGAGATATCGTCCTCAACATTTTCATAATGGATTATCGGCAAATTATCTTGCATCTCTATGGTGTCTTCGGGAGTTTTTTTGGCACAGGCACCGCAGCTTATGCAGCCTTTTTTGCAGGTCTGCTTGACAGATTTTCCTGAATCCCGTGTGGAACAACCAAGGTATGTCGAATACTGCATATCCAACAAGCTTATAAGATTCCTTGGGCAAGTTTTTACGCATATACCACAAGCAGTGCATTTTTCAGGGTCTATAACCGGCAGCCCATCCTCCATAGTTATCGCATCAAAGGGGCATGCATCAGAACAGCTACCATATCCGAGGCACCCATATAGACATGATTTAGGCCCGCCCGAAAGTAAATGTGCAGCTTTGCAATTCTCAAACCCACTATAATCGCAACGAAGGTCGCAATTTTCCACACTCCCCCGGCAATGTACTATCGCTCTTTTTTTCAGGCCGGCATCCTGCACTTCCACCCCCATAATCACGGCAACCTGACTTGCTGTCTCCGCACCGCCGGGAACACATAAGTTCGTTTTTTCAGCATTATTGACGACAGCCTGGGCATACGCCATACATCCTCCATACCCGCAAGCTCCGCAATTGGTTCCAGGCAGCGCCTCCAGTATTTGCTCGGTACGTTCATCTGTTTGCACCTGGAAGACCCTCGAGGCAAGCGCCAATCCTGCGCCGAACATCAGCCCAAGAAGAATCATAGCAACCGTTGCAGTTATAAATATTCCCATTGTATTAAATTCTATTCAAAATATAGTATTGCAATCACTAGTGTAGAGAAAGTATGTAAATATTCAGTGAACCCCGTTACCTCATCACCACCGTGC
>JAGYMJ010000253.1 GCA_018400625.1 Planctomycetota bacterium | reverse complement strand
CAAGAGCCGGAGGAGCGGGCCGTGCGGATGAACGGCTACGGTTGTAAGTTTTAGGCACGTAGTGCTTAATCATCGTCCCGTCGGCAAGGGGCGCGACGGGACAACAACGTTTTTCCCAGAAGACTGACATCCAGTCATTTAACCTTCACTTTCACAATACCTTTATCGAGATGCATATCTGTCCCATAGGGCGCGGACATGTCACTGAGCCTGCGGATAAAATCAAGATTTTGGGCCGGCCTCGGCCATCCGCTTTGTGAACGCGGCATACCAAAACCCAATTCGACGGGAAGCAGTTCAAGCTTCTGCAGGACGCCGTCCTGCATCTCCCAGCAGGGGATTACCGTTTCAAACATTTCCGGTTTTGTCTGCAGTCCACGGCTGAAATTATCGGATCGCGTTTTGAACAGGTCATGCATGGTATCATCCGAATTCAAACCATACTTGACGTAAAAATCTTCGGGCGCAAAAGGTATATTCTCGTTTTGGAGCACGAAATCGCCAAGCGAATAGAAAATCGGGCGCCCTTTATAGATTTCGACAGGTCGCAGGAGGTGGGGGCCGTGTCCTATTACAGCATGCGCGCCTTGATCGATGGACCGGCGGGCAAAATCTTTAATAAAATCATCCGGATTTTCCTTGTTTTTTCCCTGCACGGCATGGGCGTGGAGCGAAACGACAATATAATCCGCCTGGAGCTGTGCCTCATAGATCGTTTTTTCGATCCGTTTCATATCTGCTTCATTGACGGAGGTTATTCGCCCGGTTTCTTCACCGACTTCAAAAAGCATGTCTTTCAGATTAAAACAACCCTCGGGCAGTTCCGGCAGATATCCTTCAGCGCGCGAAATATCTGATCTGGCGTTCATGCCCGTTTCTTCGGCAAGTTGTTTTATGAACTTCATCTGTTCTTGGGTCACCTGGTATCTTTCTTCAGTGCGCAGCCCATTAACCCCCGGCCGGCCGATTATTCTTCGTGACTGCTCACCCGCCATCGATTGGGGTTTCAAGGAAGACACGACACTGATCAGCGCTATCCGACCGGCAAGCGTATCCAGATAGGCGGGGGCGGACGCTTCGGCCAAATTCAGCCCTACTCCCGCATTCGGCAAGCCCGATTCATTCACCGCATCGAGAGTTTTCTGCAAACCGTCATAGGAGAAATCCATGGTATGATTATTGGCAAAGGACACAATATTAAATCCGAAACCTTTAGCCTCCTCCAAAACCGCGGGATCGGCGTGAAGCCATGAGCCGCCCGAGTGCTGAGCGGCGAAACAGTCGCCTTTGTGCAGGGTGGTTTCCAGATTAAAGAAACGCATATCGCCTTTTTTTATAAAGTCCCTGAGAACAGCAAAGCCATCGTATGTTCCCGGAAACCTGCGTTGCACCAGATAATCTCCGACTGCTGTGAATTTGGTCATGTCAACCTCTTTGTCGATTGTATATATTCAGTGTTCAGTGTTTGGAATGAAGAATAATACTCAGGACGAGATACGAAACACCGAACAACGAACAACGAATACCGAACACCACAATTTCAAAGCACACTTTATTGTAAACGTTGCTCACCGAAGACTTACTATCAACGTAAGTCCTCAGTGAACCACGTTGTTCCTCCACCGTGCCCTGTGCCGGTG
>JAGYMJ010000252.1 GCA_018400625.1 Planctomycetota bacterium | reverse complement strand
GTTTGATCTTCATTCCACCGGCACAAGGCACGGTGGGGATGCCACACAAGGTATGTTAGGATGCCCGGCATTTCATTGAATATTTACATTCATTCTATTTTTTTACTTTAATTGCATTTCTTCTTTTTTATCCAAAAATAAAAAAGAAAATCATCATGATTGCAACAAACGGACGTTCAGGAGAAGGGAAGGACAAAAAAAGTGAGGGAGAACAAGACCCGAAAGTTCTTTTCAGTGTCATTTCCGACATGACTCTTGATGGAGATTACGAAGAGTGCATCCTGGAAATAACAGAAAATGAAATACGTACGGTATCGGAAAGTGGTGTACAGGCTCACATCGATATCAATAACGTAGAGTTTGTTATTTGCAAGGATTATGTGGGCAACGGACAGATGGAGGCGCAGCTGACCGACGAGCGTCAGATTCCGCTGGCCCGCTACACTAAAACTCTTTCCGAGAGATTTCAGGAAGCCGAAAAAGAAATCAACAACATCCTCGGCGGCAAGCTCACAGAAGAAGTGCGCGAAGAGAAACAAGCCGCTGAAAGCCCATCGGAAAAACAGCTTTCCTACCGATGTCCCAATTGTGGTTATCCCTTAAGACATCAAGGGGATGTATGCCCAAAATGTGTCAATGTAAAATCGGTTCTATTGCGTCTTTCACACTACTTAAAGCCTTATTGGAAAGAAGCCGTATTAGGCTTGTTTCTCGCATTAATGCTGGCGGCAATCCAAATGGCTCCGGGTGTACTCCTGCAAAGACTCATTGACGGGCCTCTGCGACTGCCGTCCGTCCCCTCACCCGCTGAGATGGAATTGTTGGCTGATCTGCCGTTGGAATTCAAATTTACCAGCCCGGACCTTTTAGAAAAAGCTCAACAACACGATATCGACCCGGAACTTCTTCACGGAAGCGGAGATCAGGGCAGGATCACCGAAAGTGATATCCAGCTTTATCTGGACGATAAAGACCGTTTCGCCTCTCAGGAAGCGCAAGAACTGGCCTATTCAAACCGTCTGAGGGCTGCACAATTTCAAAAGCCGAACGGGAAAATAAGCGTCGAAGAAGTCAATCAATATATCAACGACCTCGAGGCACTGACAATACCCGAAGATTCAAAGCTCTGGGCGCTCCATTTGGGGGTTGACTTGCGTTCGCTGGGCGAAGATCTCGGTACCGACTCAATAGGAAGGTCGGACGTCATCGATGCTATACGTCCTCAAAGGATTAACCTGGTTGTTATACTTGTTTTTGCATTGCTTTTTTCATTTATTATCAGGTCAGTGATCATCTGGGGCCGAACCAACATTATGGGGTCTTTAGGCGCCAAACTTATGCACGACATACGCGCCCACCTGTACCGGGCCCTTCAACGCCTGAGTCTTTCGTTCTACGACAACGAACACAGCGGGCGCATAATGTCACGCGTGAACAAAGATACCGACGTGCTGCGCCGATTTGTTGCAGAAGGCTTTCAGCAAATAGTTGTACATGTGCTCACGATACTTGTATTGTCGATCGTCATGATTTCTTTCCATTGGCGCCTGGCTTTGCTTACTCTCCTGCCCATGCCCTTAATCGGTCTGGGAACATATATCTTTTCCATCAAGGTAAAAGGAATATACAGAAGGATAAGACGAAAAGCGGCGCAACTGCTAAAAACCGTGCACGAAAATGTCGCCGGTGTATATATAGTCAAGTCGTTTGCACAGGAAGAGCGTGAAATAGGTGCTTTCAGTGCCGACAACCGCGACCACAGGGATACTACTGTAGAGTCGGTGAGGCTTTTAAGTATTTTCCGCCCGGCAATGATTTTCCTTACCGGTTTAGGGATGCTTATCATTTACTCTTATGGCAGTTATTTGGTAATAAACGGAGCGTTAAGTGTCGGCGTCCTGGTCATGTTCAATGCATTTTTAGCTCAATTTTATGCCCCCGTGCGCCAGCTTTCCCAACTGACAGACATGTTTCAGCGTGCAGCCGTTTCGTCTGAAAGAGTATTTAATATTATTGACGCCCCGACCGATGTCGATGATTCGGAAAATGCAAAATCTATTGAGAATATCAAAGGCCATGTGGAGATCGAAAATGTCGATTTCTCTTACGAAAAAGGCGAACGAATTCTGAAAAATATCAACATCGATGTCCAGCCCGGAGAAATCATCGGCCTGGTCGGGCAGACAGGTTCCGGCAAAAGCACGATTGTTAAGCTTCTGGCCCGTTTTTATGATCCGGATAAAGGCCGTATATTGCTCGACGGCATCGATATCAAAGAGTTGAAACTGAAGGAACTCAGAGGCAATATCGGCATGGTATTGCAGGAAACTTTCCTTTTTACCGGTTCCCTGCGGGAAAATATCGCTTACGGCAACCCTGATGCAAAACTGGATGAGATCATCGGGGCCGCAAGAGCAGCCAACGCTCATGATTTTATTATGGACTTGCCCGATGCCTATGACACCCGTGTAGGTGAACGTGGTGTCGGACTCTCCGGCGGTGAAAAACAGCGCATCTCTATAGCCAGAGCGATACTTAAAGATCCCTCTATATTAATTCTTGATGAAGCAACTTCAGCAGTGGATACCGCAACCGAAGCAATGATTCAGGAGGCGCTTGATCGACTGATGAAAGGCCGAACAACGTTTGCTATAGCACACCGTCTGTCAACCCTGCAAAATGCCGACAGGTTGGTGGTACTGGAAGAAGGTGAAATCGCCGAAACCGGCACACATGGAGAACTGCTGGGAAAGGAAGAAGGAATATACAAAAAACTGGTAGAAATTCAAGACCTGCTGGCCGGACAGCGGTAAATATACTGGAGAAAACCTCAGTAAACCCCGTTGATTGGTTGTTCCTACCGGTGGGCGAGGCCGGGGGGAGGGCAGCTCCATTTGTAGCGCAGAAATACCGCTCCACCGGGACAAGACCGGCGGTAACGTGTTGCACTGAATATCTATGAAGATCAAGTAATAAGTCTCGAACTTATAGACCGTAGTTAATGAATTACCTATCTATATCGGAGATACTATAACCTCCTGCTGGAGAGCCCCGCACAATCCCCCCGGTGTCTTTTCATAAAAATTACCCTTGACCGCCAAACTCTTGTCCTGATCCATTAAGAATATCAAAAATATACCCATTTGTATAAACCCACCACTGAAAAGACGTCAAATATTGATGGCATGTATTCAATATTTGATATGTCTGAGTTTCCCGTGACAAAGTTTTTCGACTTCTAAAATTAATTCCAGGATTCGTAAACCCAAATAATGAATCACTATAACCCAATATAGCGGTATAGCATTTCTTAATGGCATGATTGTTGCTTATAATAAAAGAAGCAGCGATATAACTGTCCGGGAAAAAACGGCTTACCGCCGGCCTTGCGCCGGGGGGAGCATATTTCTGCACTACCAGCCGCACCCGAAAACGACGGGCTTACCGC
>JAGYMJ010000251.1 GCA_018400625.1 Planctomycetota bacterium | reverse complement strand
GCTTAATCATCATCCCCACCGGCACAGGGCACGGTGGTGATCAAGTGAGACACGGTTCACTGAATACTTATTTCCGCAGAGCGCTCCCGGCGCGGAAAGCGACCGGCAGCGCTCGAAGTCATACAAGAAAAAACTCAATATTTAAAGGAATTATCATGGTCGATTTTTGTCATCTGCATAATCATACGGAATTCAGCCTTTTAGACGGGGCCTGCAGGACTGATCTTATGGTTCAGCGCGCTAAAGAAATGGGCATGTCCGCCGTTGCTATGACTGACCACGGCAACATGTTCGGCGCCGTGAATTTCTATAACGTCGCCAAAAGTTACGGACTGAAGCCGATAATTGGTTATGAAGGTTATTTAACGCCTTTTGATCGCACCGACCGGTCTCACGGCGGCACGCAAAGCGATCTGTTTCACATTACCCTGCTGGCGCGTAACCAAAAAGGGCTGAAGAACCTGTATAAAATCTCCAGCTTGGCCTATACCCAAGGGCTCTATTACAAGCCGCGATTAGACAGGGCGCTGTTGGAGGAATGCGCCGAGGGATTGATATGCCTCAGCGGATGTGCTAAAAGCCGGCTGAATCATTTTGTGCTGAACGAACAGCATGATCAGGCGCGTGAATGGCTGGAAACCATGCAGTCCATTTTCGGTGAGGACTATTTCTTTATCGAGATCCAGGATCACGGCCTTGATGAGCAGAAAAAGACAACGCCCCAGGTCATCGAGCTGGCCAATGATATGAATATCCCCCTGGCGGCCACGAATGACTCCCATTATCTTGATGAAGGGGATAAGGAATGGCATGAAGTTTTACTCTGCATAAGCACGAAAAGCGAGCTGGACGACCCGGACCGGTTTAAATTCGATTGCGATCAGCTTTATTTCAAAAGCCCGGAAGAAATGGCGCAGCTTTTCCCCAACAATCCGGAAGCTCTTGAAAACACCGTCCGCATTGCTGAAATGTGCGACGTCGAACTCGATGAAAGCTTGAAATTCCCCGCATTCCACCAGGATAAATTCGAAGACAACGCCTCTTACCTGCGCCATTTGGTAAAAAGGGGCCTGGAAAACAGATATGGTCGCATTCACGACGACATGCAGGAGCGTCTTGAGTATGAGCTGGGGGTTATTGAGCAGATGGGGTATGTCGATTATTTTCTTATCACCTGGGATTTTATCCGCTTCGCGCACGAACAGAACATACCGCTCGGCATGCGCGGCAGCGGGTCTTCAAGTGCCGTTGCCCATGCCCTGGGGCTTACCGATATAAATCCTTTGGATTACGACCTTATCTTTAACCGTTTTTTGGATCCGGAAAGACTGGAACAGCCTGATATTGATATTGATCTTTGCGAACGCCGCCGGGAGGAAGTCATCGATTATGTGCGCGACCGCTATGGCGCCAACAGCACCGCACAGATTATCACTTTCGGGACGCTCATGGCCCGTAACTGCGTGCGTGACGTCGGACGTGTGATGAGTATCCCGCTGGCCAAAGTTGATCGTCTGGCCAAGATGATACCCTCTGGCCCCGGGGTTACCCTCGAGGACGCCCTGGAATCCGTCCCCGAACTTTCAGAGATGGCCAAAAGTGATGAGGAGACCGGGCGGCTGCTGGAATATGCGCAGAAACTTGAAGGGCTGCCGCGACACGCCAGTACACACGCTGCGGGGGTGGTCATCGCGGACAAACCCCTTTGGGAACTGGGCCCCGTTTACCAATCGGGCGACGGGACGGTGATGACCCAGTGGGCGATGGGCGATCTGGAAAAAATGGGGATGCTGAAGATGGACTTCCTGGGGCTCCGAACCCTCACCGTTATAGACAGGACTTTGGCCATTATCAAAGAAAACGGGAAAGAGCCCCCTGAACTGGATTCAGCGGTGCTGGACCTGAAAGATGAGAAGACCTACCATCTGCTTATAGAAGGTCGGACTACCGGGATTTTCCAATTGGGCAGCGACGGGATGAAACGCCTTCTGGGCAAGCTCAAACCCAACAGCATCGAGGACCTGATCGCCCTGGTGGCCCTTTATCGGCCGGGCCCGCTCCAGAGCGGAATGGTGGATGATTTTATCAAGCGGAAACATGGTGAGGCTGAAATTGAATATCCGCACCCCTCTTTTGAACCCATCCTGCAGCCCACCTACGGGGTGATTGTTTACCAGGAACAAATCATGCGCATGTGCCACGAAATTGCCGGCATGAGCATGGCTGAAGCATTGAGCATGATCAAAGCCATAAGCAAGAAAAAAGAAAAAATTATCGAAGAGTCCCGTGATAAATTCATCGAAGGCGCCGTTCAAAAGGGGATCGAGAAATCAACCGCCTTCAAGATTTATGATCTGATAATGCATTTTGCGGGATACGGCTTCAATAAGGCTCATGCCTCGGCGTATGCGTTTGTTGCCTACCGCACGGCCTACCTGAAGGCTCATTTCCCTACCGAGTTCATGGCCGCAAGTATTTCCTGTGAAATGGGGGATACCAACAAGGTCGTCGGTTTGATGGAGGATTGCAGCCGGATGGGAATCGACGTCTTACCGCCCGATGTCAATGAAAGCGGCCTTGATTTCACGGTTGTAGGCGACCAGATCATACGTTTCGGGCTCGGCGCCATCAAAAACGTGGGGACTAAAGCCGCCTTACAGGTGATGCACGAACGCAAAGCCAACGGGCCCTATAAAAGCATCTTTGATTTCTGTGAACGCGTCGATACCAAAGAGGTGACGAAAGGCGCTACGGAAGCCCTGATGAAAGCGGGCTGTTTCGATGAGCTGCCCGGCCGGCGCGCCCAGTTGCTTGCCGTGCTTGAAACCGCGCTTAAAGCCGGCTCAAAAGCACGGCTTGACCGTGAAATGGGACAAACCGGCCTCTTTGGCGCCCAGACTGTGGAAGACCCGATAGAGCGTGCACGCAATAATTTGCCGGACGTCCCACCGCTGAGCCCCATGGAACTTGCCAAACAGGAAGCGGGCGCCCTGGGCCTTTACGTGCGTCATGATCCCCTGCATGAACACCGCACCTCCCTCAAACGCATGACCAGCGCTTCAAGCGACAAACTGGAAAGCCTTGAAGATGGAGAAAGGGTAGTTATCGGAGGGATCGTGGAAAAATTACAGAAAAAACGGCTGAAAGATAAAGGGCAGATGGGCATCCTGTCAATTCTTGATATGAATGGAAAGGCCGAGGCCATCATGTGGCCGGAAATCCTTGAAAAACATGCCGAACTGCTCGATAAAGATGTGGTTATGCTGTTCATAGGATCAGTAAGCCATCGACGCGGCACAAGCGTCATTGTTGACAAAGCCTTTCCGATTACAGACGCTGCAGCCGGGTTGGTAAAATCCATATCAATAACCGTTCCCTGCGAATCGACAAACGGGAAAATATGGAATGTATTGCAAAAAATTATCGAAACCAACCCCGGTTCTACGCCCGTTTTTTTCGACCTTAAAGCGGATGGGCTGTTATTGCGATGCCAAAAAAGTAATGGACGAGGTGTCAAGCCCTCGAATCTTCTGGCCGGCCAAATCGAAGAACAGACCGGCGAAAACACCGTCAAATTTGAAATCCAGCCCCCCGCGGGCAATAACGGGAACGGGAAGAGAAGGCGCAGGAAAAAGAAAACCGGCACTTACTAAGAAAGGTGGTAAATATTCAGTGAACCCCGTCTCACTTGATCACCACCGTGCCCTGT
>JAGYMJ010000250.1 GCA_018400625.1 Planctomycetota bacterium | reverse complement strand
GGTGCTGCGGGAGCCGATGCTCTACCTCAGCCTCTACTTCAAGACGCATCGCCAGTATTACTACGAGCTGCTTAACCATGTGCGGCGGACTGGCGACTGGGAAGCCTGGCTCGACTTTTTCGCCGAGGCGGTGATCGTCACCGCTACTCAGGCAGTGGAAACGGCGCAGCAGCTCCTTGATCTGTCGAACCATGATCGTGACAAGATCAGCGGTCTAGGCCGAGCGGCCGCATCCACGCTGCAGGTCCACCGGGCGCTGATGGAACATCCCATCGCCACTTCGGGCTCGCTGGTGGAGAGGACCGGCATCACCCCGGCCACAGTCAACAAGGCGCTCGGCCACCTGGAGCAGCTCGGCATCGTCAAGGAGCTGACCGCTCAAAAACGCAACCGCATGTTCAGCTACGCGGGTTATATCGAGATTATGAGTCGCGGCACGGAGCTGCCGGGCAGGTAGGCAAATTCGATTCCAGAGAAAAATAAGGAGATCAATATGGCCGGATCCAATCGAATGGTACGCCTGACGGTGTGGTGGGCTGGGTTGTTTTGTGCAGTTGCCGTTGCCGTAAAGTTGGTCTGGATCTTTCTCATTCCAGGTCTTTTTCCCGGCGCTGTAAGCAATGGATTGGTCGTTGCCTCGCTGTCCTGGGTCACGGCGATCAAGATTGCCATTATCGTCGTCGGAATCCTGTTCATAAAGGATTTGAAATCCAGGAAAAACCGGAAAAGGGAATAATGTCCCAAACGCGTTGGAGTCGGCGGGAGGATTGAAAACACATGGCAGACGATTTTTCTACCAAAGAAAAAAAATGGTACCAGCTCAGCCGACAAGAAGTATTTGAGAAGTTGAGCACCCAACCTGAAGGCCTTTCTTCCCATGAAGCCGCTCTGCGTCTTGAATCTTTCGGACCCAACGAGCTGGAAGGAGAGGAAAAGACACACCTCCTGCAAATTCTTCTAAACCAGGTCAAAAATCCACTCATTTACATTCTCCTGTCAGCCGCAGCAGTCACCGCCAGCCTTGGCCAATTCAAGGACTCGATCGTCATTCTGGCGGTCATCGTCATCAACTCGATTATCGGCTCCTGGCAGGAAGCGCGCGCGGAGCAGAGCATCCGGGCGCTAAAAAAACTCTCCGTACCGAGAGCCCGTGTCTTTCGAGACGGAAACGAGATTGAAGTGGATAGCGTATCCCTGGTGCCGGGAGATATTGTCACCTTGGTTTCCGGGGACAAGGTGCCCGCTGACCTTCGTCTTGTTTCGGCAAAGGAACTTAACGTCGAAGAAGCCATGCTTACCGGCGAATCCCTGCCGGTATCCAAGACGACCGATGCAATCAAAGGAGACGGACTTACGCCGGGAGACCAGACAAATATGGCGTTCATGGGCACGGCCGTGCTCAACGGAAGGGCAAAAGGCGTGATCACGGCTACCGGGGTGCACACCCTCCTGGGCCAGATTGCCGAAAACGTGCGCAATGTAACCCTTGCCAAGACTCCCCTTCAAGAGAGCTTCGAGCGGTTTGCAAAAAGGCTCGGCCTGATCGTTCTTGGATTATGCATCTTGCTTTTCGGCATAGGGCTTGCGCTGGGCATGGAAAAGCTCGAAATCTTTATGACCGCTGTAGCCATGTCGGTCGCCATGATCCCCGAGGGACTTCCAGTGGTGGTGACGATCACCCTGGCCGTAGGGGTGTCGCGGATGGCCGGCCACCATGCCATCATTCGAAAGCTGCATGCCGTCGAGACCCTGGGGTGCACCAGCGTCGTTTGTTCGGATAAAACCGGGACGCTCACACGCAACGAGATGACTGTAAAGGCGATCTACGACGGCCATGACGACTATGAGGTTCTGGGCTCCGGTTACGAGCCCCATGGTGAAATCCGTCACGGCAGCCTGGATGCCGAGCCGGTGAAAATCAAACCCGTCTCCAACCTCGAGATGGCTTTGCGCATCGGATTGCTGTGCAATGAATCGGCACTTGTCCAGGATAACGGCTCATTTCGCATCAAAG
>JAGYMJ010000249.1 GCA_018400625.1 Planctomycetota bacterium | reverse complement strand
GGGAGCCGTCAGGCCCAAAATGATACCGAATATGCCGCCGCAAACCGACAGAAGTACCGTTTCGGTGAGAAATTGTTCGACAATATGCCGCTTCTTGGCCCCTACTGCGCGCCTTATACCGATTTCACGCGTGCGCTCCATCACCGTCGCAAGCGTGATGTTCATAATTCCTATCCCCCCCACAATGAGGCTGATCGCGGCAATAGAACCGAGCACAATACTGAAAATTCGTGTGGTCGCACGCGCCTGTTCCAGCAGTTGATACGGCACAATAACCTGATAATCGCGTCGTGTACGTCCCTGCGTCAGTATCTGTTCAATAATATTTTCCACATAGGGTACGGCTGCAAGTTCATCGACGCGAACAATGATCTCATGCAGTTCCACCCGTTCACCGCTCATGCCCGAACCGGTCTGGGAGACGTCACCGAACTGACTCGACATGGTGGTCATAGGGATATAAATATCACTGTCCGGATCACCTCTGATATCCAGTTCATCGGCATCACCGCGTCCGGCTCCGCCCAGCACCCCTACGACCCGAAAGCGACGGTCACCGACCTGGATTATATTTCCTATCGCCCCACCGAAAGGGAAGAGTACATCGGCTGTTTTGCGGCCGATCACGCATACGGTCGCGCGGCTCCGCATATCTCTCGGTCCGAAGAAACGCCCCTCATTAACCGTCAGATGACCGACCTCAAGATACCAGGTGGAAGTCCCAACGATATTGGTTTCAATCGCATGTGAACCTTGCTGCGCCGTATCACGAAATTTTCTGGCCTGAGCCATAACGGTGACGTTGGGCACGTTCTTACTTATCCTCTCGGCGTCGATATAGCGCAGCCCGTATTCAATAACAAAACCGTCATCGTCATTATCAATATCTCTCGGCGGCGGAACACTCTGAATGATGATATTATGACTTCCCAAGGCCGCGATCTGTTCCTGGGCCTCATGCCCGGCGCCCTGCCCGATGGCCAGCATAGCTATGACCGAACAGACGCCGAAGGTGATACCCAGAACCGTCAGACCGCTGCGCATTTTATGGCGCCACAAGCTCTTGAAACCTATTTTTAGCAGCCTTTTCGCCCTGAATTCAATAAGCATTAAACAGCCTCCTTTTGAGTATCTTCCTGAAGACACAGATGCCCGTCCGACATCAAAAAAGTTTTCTGACACAGCTCGCCGACCTTGGGATCATGGGTGACGACGATCAGTGTAGCGCCGCGTTGATGGAGACCCTTCAGAAGATTAAGAATATCTCTGCCTGTCTTGGAGTCCAGGTTACCGGTCGGCTCGTCGGCAAGCAGCAGCAGCGGTTCGTTGGCCATTGAACGTGCAATCCCAACACGCTGTCTTTCCCCCCCACTCAACTCGACCGGCAAGTGCCAAAGTCGTTTTTCCAACCCCACAAGCTCAGCAAGCTTTATGGCGCGTGTTCGGCTTTCTTCTTCTGAAACACCTTTATAAAAAAGCGGGACTTCAACGTTTTCAACGACCGTGAGTTGAGGAATAAGGTTGTATGACTGGAAGATAAATCCTATTTTATTGCACCGCACTTCACTGAGTTTTTCATCTTCCAATCCGCTGACATCCCCCCCGTCCAGGAAATAATATCCATCCGTCGGGTGATCCAGGCAGCCGAGCATGTTCAACATCGTGCTTTTACCCGAACCCGAGGGGCCCATCACGGCAACCATCTCTCCGCTCTTAACGGTCATATCGACATGATTGAGGGCTTTAACCACAGTCTCTCCCATTTGGTAGTGTTTGGAGAGGTCGCGCAATTCGACGATATTTCTCATCTTCGCCCCCTCCCATCCTGCCGGCGTTCCCCGCTGGCGGGATCCTGCATTCTTTCCAGCATTTTTTCGCGCGATTCAGGGTCCTTCAACTGCTCCATGAGTCGTTCACGCCTTTCCGGGTCCTGCAGTCTTTCTTCGATACGGCGGCGGAGTTCCGGGGCCACTCCTTCCAGTATCCGTTCGATCTGCTCTCCCGCATCATCATCATCTCTATCGTTATCCTCCGGCTCCTCGGCTTCCGGGGCTTCCAACCCCGGGGGGGGATCGATATCGGGCATGTCGTCATCCTGGGATTCCACATCACGCTCGGGCAACAAGATCACCCGCACATCTCTGGGAACAGTTTCAGGCTGGGCGAGCATGACCTGCTCGTTTTCCTTAAGCCCCCTTCTGATTTCCACATGTGTATCAGTATAATAACCCAATTCAACTTCTCGTAACTCAGGCCCCTCCGCCCCGGCAACCCAGCACACACGTCTCCCATCCCGGGTATGCACGGCATGGATGGGTAAGCTCAGCGCATCGGGAATTCTGGCCACTTCGATCTCGACAGTAGCGCTCATCCCCGGCTTCAGGTCGGTATTCCCGCCCAGTTCTGTAAAAATCACATCTGTTTCATAGCCGCCGGCGCCGCCTGTGAGCGCACTGAATCCCGTCTGCTGTGCGGCCATCGGACTTATCCGGCGCACTTCGCCTTTCCAGTAATTATCCGACATGGCATCGATACTGATTTCAGCGGTTTGACCGGCGCGCACCATCTGCGCCTGTGTCTCGGGCACCTCCACTCTTGCCGCCAGCGTCGAGAGGTCCGGTATCGTGATGATGGTTTGTCCCTGACGCACATTAAGGCCCTCCTGGACAGGGCTGTTTCTGAAGTGGCGGGGATCCGTCGTTGAAGCATAGACAACCAAACCGGTACGTGAAGCCCGGACGGTTGAATGTTCGATCATGGCTTCCAGCCGCTCCAAACGCTCTTCCTGCAACCCGTAGGACGACCTGCGGGAGCGGAGCTTGGCTTCCGCCTGGGCCATACGGCCGCGCGCACGCGCCCTCGTGCGTTCCAAATTGCGTTTGGACTCGATATAATCCGACAATCTTTCTTCCGCCTCTTTAACGAGAGTATAGCGTAGAAAAAGCTCCAAATCCTCTTCGGCACTCGCCCGTTGAACTTTGCGGCGTTTTTCCTCCAGTTCATCGGCCACCAGTTCATTACGATTGACAAATCCCTGATTGACGAGTTCACGCGTCCAGTGCAGATTTTCCTGGGTCCGGGTGAGTTCTTCACCGGCAAGGCTGACCGCATTCTCCAGCTCCCTCCGTCTCTGCAAAGCGGCGCCTCCGATATCCTCCTGCCATTCCCTGCTTTCAAAATCAATACCACCGTCCACGGCCCGCTCCGCCAACGCATCGCCGAGGTAGCGTTGAAGTTCCATCAAGGTGAACCTGACATTGAGTTCCGCCTGAGAGATATCACTCTCGTTCTGCTCCTTCTGGATCGTATGATCCTCTTTAGCTTGTGTATATGAAGCGCTCGCATCCTCCACGGTTATTTTCTGCTGCTCAAGTCTTTCGCGCGCATCCGAGGCGTCAAGCTCCATCAGCACAATTCCTTCTTCGACGTCCGCTTCGGTGATGACCGTGCCTTCCGGGATGATATTCAATATCTGGGTGCTTCCTTCCACTTTACTCTGCACTTCATGGCTGCGGAGAGCCTGGAGCGCACCGCCGGCGGTAACGGTCACCCGCATCAGTTCATTTTCAACCGTATAAGTGGGGATTTGATAACCTGTGGGGCCACGAAATTGCCCCAAAAGGATGTTAGCGAAATAGAGCAGGACGAAAACAGCCGATATTGCAACTGAAACTTTAATGATCTTTTTTTTAGAGCTACCGTGCGTGGGTTCTTGCTCCATCGCTTCATCTTCAGTTTCCATTTTCTGTTCATCAATATTCAATTGATCATCCATTGTATCCTTCTCCCTCTAAAATTTGACCATTTTCATCGATTACAAGAATATCCATATCACGTTCCATTTTCAACGTTGAGACCCTCAAATCGACAAGCGTGCCGGCCAGACGGTTCTGCGCCCTGAGTAGATCTTCATGCGCGTCCAGCACATCCCTGGTGGTAGCGCGTCCGGCTTCAAAGAGCATTTCGGTGCTTTCTACCCTTTGCTGCGCTAATTTGACACTTCTCTCCTGGATCTCATAACTGCTGACGGCCTGCTCGAATTCCCGCCATCTGTTGGTCATTTCAAGCACCACTTCATCGCGCTTTTCCGTATGACTCCTGCACGCCTGATCGTATTCCAGCAATCGGCGTCGGTATGTATTTCTTTCATGCGTCCGCTCGAAGGGCAGCTCGGCGTCAAGTCGGGCAAAACTCGCCTGAGTGCCCCCTGCAAAATTGGTCGGCTGATTCGATTCAGTGCGGGCCGACGTGCCCAGAACAAGATCAAGACCGGGCTTAAGGGCATTGGCGGCAACCAGAACCTTACGCTCGGCATCCTGTTCCCGCTGGTAGATGGTCGCCAGATCGAGCCTGTTTTCCAGCGCTATATCAATACTTTCCTCACGGCCGACCGGCGGCCCGGGCAGATCAAGTTCATGCAGAAGATCGAGTTCGCCGGGATCAAGCACGATGGGCGATTCCGGCGGGACGCCCAGACGCATCTTAAAATCATCGAGCGCCCGGCGGTAAGTTTGCATGGCCTGGTCCAAATTATCACGGGCGCTTAACTCGTTTTGCCGGGCGCGGTCAACCTGCATCTCCGGTATACGTCCGGCCCGGCCAAGCGCCTCGGATCGCTCACGAATTCTCACAAGATTCTCGTGATTGACACGTTCATTATCCACCCTCTGGCGTCGTTCAAGCACACGGTAATAATCTTCGAGGAGACCGACGCTGAAGCGGCGTTGGAACCTCATAAAATCGCGCAGTTCATAGATCATGTCCCTTTCCGCCTGCGTCAGCGGCTCCAGCGCTGCAATACGACTATCTCTTAACAAGGGCTGAGTGAGCGTCAGATCAAAAACCGACCTTGCAGCGCTGCGGGTATCACCGGAGAGAAATCTTGTAGCGGTGGTACTCAGATCGGCGGAAAGCCTTGCACCGGTCGCTAACAGCCAGTTCATCCCGGGGCGGGAGCCGGCTTCGGCAGTCCAGTTATCATCGCTGTCGTAGCCAGTCTCCCCCTTTAATCCCCACGAGAACTGTGGGCTGAAGCGATTTCGTTCGGTGCTCAAACTCAATGCGTTCATAAAGACGGTCTCTTTTCTACGCTTGTATTCCCGGCTGTTGAAAGCGGCTATTTGCAAAGAATCTTCGAGACTGAGCAGTAAAGTTTCTCCCGGCACTTCGCCGCCGCTTTCATGAAATAAAACGCTTTCGGGGGCTTGGGGAAGGTCCTGCAGCGGGTCTGTATCGGGATGTTCAACGCTGTATTCTTCCGCCATGCCCGGCACTGTCCGGCTTTTTTCTTCAATGATATTATAAGCCTCACGGTCGGCCTTCTTACGGTGGTAGTCGGTCGAACACCCGGCAGTGAACAGAACAAACACGACAAAAGCGGCAGCTATATCTTTATAATATCTCTTCATTATGACTATATTTTGGGTTGAGTTTTTAGAGTTGATTCAGTACTTTAAACGAAAAGCAACCTTAAAACCTGCGATTAATCGTCCTGTTTCATTCCGTTTTCAAACATAAATAAAGCCTTAGAAACAATAAAAGCCCCATTATGATCCGCTTTATTCCTCCCTGCAGACCGGGAACCGCTTTTGAGCATGGCCAGGAAAAAGTGAGCCGCAAGGTCGGGGGGGATTTCGGGTGAATATGCACCTTCATCAATCCCTTCACGGATAACGTTTTCAAAAACTTTCACCACATCATTACGCCGCTCTTTCCATTTTTGGAAAAGTCTTTTTTTTGCCTGCGAGCCCCTGATTTCTTCCGAACGCAGCAGTGCGAAAAGGCTTCTTTTTTGTTCAAAGAACCCCACCATCCTCTCGCTCAGAATTCGGAGTTTTGTCGCCGGATCATCAATGTCAGGGGGGAAATTTTCCTGAAGCGATTCAACCAGTCTGTCAAGTTCATTTAAAACAACTTTACAATAAAGGTCTTCTTTACTGTCAAAATGCCTGTAGAGGGTCCCTTTCCCCACGCCGACTTTTTCTCTGACTTTATCCATCGTCACTTTATGATAAGGAGAATTCATCAGAAGTTCACCGGCGGCTTCCAGAATATTCTCCAGGGTCACATTACTTTTTGACATTTTATAACCTCTACTCAGTCGACGTTCTTTAGAACAGAACCGCTTTATTTCATTATTCAAACAGATAAAAAAGTAAGTATTCAGCAAACCCGTCCGTTACCACCTGACCTGTTCCGGTGGGACAATATTTGTGCACTACCGGAGCCGCCTACCCCACTTAGCCCCTTCCCCGCCGCGCTCGCGCCGCGATTTTCCTCTTTACTTTGATAACAATGTTTTATCGGCGCGAGGGCGGCGGGGGAAGGACGGGTCATTCTCTGCACGTAGCTCACAACTATTTCCTCACCGGACAGGCCCGGTGGCAGAATTGCCGGATGCAGGTGTTTCACTGAGGTCTTACATAAACAACAGCATTTAACCCTCTTCACCACACCACACCCACCTGACTGACCAGTCAGTCAGACATAATGATTATAATGTATTTGTATGATCAAGTAAAATAACAAGGGCTTTATGCCTGTTTTTTCCAGATTGGGGATATTAATTTTAGGCGATGGCATGCGCACAAAATCAGGATATGATTAAAATTGATTTCAATATTGCTTATCATATGATTTTGCCATGATGTAAGTCCTCAGTGAACCACGTTGATTAGTGATTCCTACCGCCGGGCTTGTCCCGGTGGTAACGTGTTTCACTGAATATTTACCTTAAAACTTTCTCCGAACAAGGATAAACATGAACTCAGACAATAATGTCAATACCGATTTAAACAGCTTAAAAATTGGATGGGCATCCTCAGATATCACGCCCCCCAAGACCGCCGTGATCGGCGGCATGCCGTACGCACGCCTATCCACCGGCGCGCGCGATCCGCTTACGGCCACTGTTCTGGCCCTTGAAAGCTCTCCCGCGGGCCGGGAACCGCAACAGGTAATATTTGTCGGCTGCGATTTGCGCAGCATGCGCAGCGTTCTGCGCGACGCCGTGCGCTCGCACCTGTCCGAATCCCTGCCCGAAGTTGATCCTATGTGCGTCATGCTCAACGGCACTCATACCCCTAACGCCCCCCCGCTCGGCACATTCGGCGTCGAACTCGAAGGCATGAGCGAAGAGGAATATGTGGATTTTGCCGCACCTCGCATCGCTGACGCTATAGACAAAGCCTGGCGTGAACGGACCCCCGGCGGAATCGGGTTCGGACTGGGGCAGGCCGTCGTGGGACGGAACCGCTTGATCGCTTACACCAACGCCTCTTCAAAGATGTATGGAAAAACGAATGTTGAAAATTTCAGTCATGTCGAAGGATATGAAGATCATTCGGTCAATATTTTGTGCACCTGGAACACTGAACGAAAACTGACGGGAATGATAATCAACCTGGCGGCGCCCTCACAAGTCAGCCGCAGTTCAACATTTTTCAGCGCCGACTACTGGCATGATACCCGCGAAGCCTTGCGCGAGGTCCAGGGCCGAGACCTGTATGTCCTTCCGCAATGTTCCTCCGCAGGCGACCAGGACACCAACGTGTATGGGACAAGGCCGCCGACGAACGGATGCTCCATCTGGCGGGCCCGCACCCGGCGCGAAGAAATCGCTGCCCGGCTGACCCAGGCTATTACGACGATACTACCGCTCATCGAGAAGGACATCGAGTGGAAACCGGTTCTTGCCCATGAAAACCGGACCTTGCAATTGCCGCGCCGTATGCTGAGCGAAGACGACCTGGAAAAGTCGCTCGCCGACGCACGACCTCATCAGCAAACCTACGAGAAGATGATGGAGGAATTAGAGAAAAATCCCGATTTGCGCAATCAGCCGGAATGGCTGAAGAAAGCCACCACCGCCTTCTGGAAGGCGCGCCGTGGTCAAAGAGTTCAGGAAAAATTCGAACTGCAAAAAACCGAACCCCACTTCCCCATCGAAGTGCATGCCGTGCGCATCGGCGATACGGCCCTAATCACCAACCCGTTCGAGTTGTTCCTGGATTATGGCATTCGGATCAAAGCGCGCAGCCCCGCCGTCCAAACCTTCACCGCTCAACTCGCCTGCGATGGCCCGGCGGGATATCTGCCCACAGAAAGGTCCGTGGCGGGCGGCGCTTACGGCTCCGTGCCGGCCAGCACAAATATCGGACCCGAAGGGGGGGAAATTACTGGTGGAAGACACTTTGAACCTGCTGGAAGGACTCTGGGACAGAACAACTTGAAAGGCAAATGCAAGTGAGTGATTATTTATAGGCGCTAAAAGTAGGTAAATCTAACATTTTTTGTCGCTTTGTGCGAAAAGGGAGTTCAAGGTTAGTGCTGGGAGTTCAAAGTTAAATTTTGAGTCTCATTCACCGCCATGTTCTCCTCCGGCCCCGTGCCGGGATAAACAACGATGAGCCACTACGTGCGGTAGCCAACAAATTCCAACCCTCCACCGTGCCCCGGGCCGGTGGAAGGACGATTCGCCACGATGCGAGTTCTGGGGGGAATCGCGATTCACGCGAATGACAAACTCTGCGTACCACTCCATCAGTCCCTTGCCCCCACCGGCAGAGAGCACGGCGGAGGAGGAAGGAGGGCAGAGGGCGAAGGGCGGAGGGGGTGCTTTGATTGCGTAGTAGAGAATCACTCGCCCCCCGACACAGGGTCGGGGGGGACGGAAGGTGTGTGGTG
>JAGYMJ010000248.1 GCA_018400625.1 Planctomycetota bacterium | reverse complement strand
GTAGAAACCTATGTTGAAGGGGAATTGGGACGCATTGAGGCTCAACTGAATAACATTTTAGATACATCTTCGTCCGCTCAAGAAGGCCGGATTGATTCTATCAGGCAGAAGACTGAGACCATGCGCGAAAGATTGCAGCAGATTGAGACCGAACTCAAAAGGACAGATGAAACTATCGGAGACATAAAAGATCGGATGGAGAAAAAATCGGCCCATTATGAAAATATAGAGGCCAGACTCAAAGAAGTTCAGCGGGATCTGTCTGTTCTTACAGAAGAAACTGAGGGGAAGCTACAAAAAGAAGTTCGAAAATGTTTTTATGAACTTGAAGCCACGGTTCTTTCTACGCTCGAAGTTATGAGGGACGAGCTTTTGCCTACGGGCTTAAAACATGATTCCGGGGGGGCGTTCCCCACAGATTTTCACAAAAAAAAACCGCATCCGGCTGATAACGAGCATGCAGGCAATGAAAGCAAAATTATCAGTGCGGGTCCTTTATTCTCCCGGGGCTCCTCTTCGAAAGCCGCCGAATCAGATGAAAAAGGAGCTCAAAACAATGATAAATCTGAACCGGAATCCCCGCCGGAATGATACCCATCAGTTAGTCTTCAAAATAGCGGAAAAAAGTGGCGGAAGTTAAAGAGATCATTCCCCATGCAATGGCTCTAAGACCGGCATCTTCCGATCTGATGGCATAAATGATGCAAAGTATTGCGAACAGGACGGTAAATACCGACGTAACAATACGGCCTGTTAATCTTATTTTCATCGTAATGTCTCCCAATTAGTAGTGTCTGTTGGACGGCTTATTTTCATTTTTTTTTGAGTTGCTTAATATCATCTAACAGTTGAACAATTTCGTGAGCATTTTCCGGCCTCTGGTATGGATTCTTAGAAATACAACCCATAATTAAACGTTCTAACCCCCGGCTGCATGTTTTACCCAATCCCGAAGGTGAAACCGGTTTCAAGTTCAATGCTTTTGTCATGCGCTGTTCTTTGCTTTCAGCGGCAAAAGGTTTCGTCCCTGTTACGAGCTCATACATCACCATACCAAAAGAATAAATATCCCCAGCAGGGGTGTATTCCCTGTTTTTTATCGTTTCCGGGGCCATATAGCTTGGGGTTCCTACTCTTCCCTTTATCACTTTTGAACCGATGGGAACAGTCATACCAAAATCTATTAATTTAGCCGTTTTCCCCTTCAACATGACATTATCCGTAGCTATATCGCGATGAACCAGTCCCTGTTGGTGAATATAATTGATTGCGCGGGCTATGGGAATTAAAATATCTATTTTTTCCGTCTCCTTCATCTTGCCCATATTTCTGGTGATATGAAGATTCAGAGGATATTCCAGGTACTCCATCGCGATCCAAAAGTAACGGCCGCTGTCAAAATCGAACCCTTTCACGATGTTTGGGTGGTTCATGTTCATGAGAATTTCCCCTTCCCATTGAGAATGCATATCTTCTTTAAGTAAACGTGCAATTTTTTTGCCCGCTTCGGTTAATATCTTAATAACGACAGTATTGCCGGTTGTCCGTTCTTTGGCTTTATATATTTCGGAGAATGCACCTGAAAACAGTTTCTCGTCAATACGATATTTGTGTTTATATGTTTTACCGGTAAGTATTGATAGAGTTTTTCTTATCATTACAAACTCCCCATATCAAATACCATAGACCACACTATATTTTGGCGTTTGAGTTGAGCCCGGAATGTTCCAAAAACAGGCGCCACATTCCCATGAATAAAAGCTCGGGATTGAAAATTATATTTTGATGACAGTCATATAAATTGAGCAATTCTCCATCGCCTCCCGTTACAACTACCGCCTGCACCCCTGATGTTTTTTCTGCAAATTTTTGCACTAATGTTTTTACACCACTTCCACAAAAATGATACACTCCGCTCTTCATGGCTTCCACGGTGTTAACCCCGCAGATTCTCGCAGGTTTTTCAGCATCTATGCAGGGTAAACGGCTTGTTCCCCGCGTCAAGGCTTTCATGGAGAGTCTGAAGCCCGGTCCAATCGCCCCGCCTCTAAATTCTCCTGAACCATCTACAAGGTCAACGGTGATAGCCGTCCCGGCACTGATCACAATACAAGGTTTTCCATACAACTTCAGAGCGGCATAGGCATTTAATATTCTGTCAATCCCGATTTGCTGAGGTTTCTTGATTTGTGAATTAATGCAAAGCGGAATGTCTGAATGTTTTAAGAACAACTCTTTTTCAAATAAGTTAAGCTTTTTAAGTGATTTAAATAAGGGCGGATCGGCTTCGGAGCATACCGAGCAGATGATAGCTAAGCGGCATTGTGCCGGCCATTTTTCGACAGATATCTTTCGATATAACCGGTCAAAAAGGCCGGTTATCGGATGCGTTTTTACGTTTATGCACCGTTCAATACCGCCGTCACAAATCCTTGCCACTTTTAACCGGCTATTGCCGATGTCTATGCCTATAAAATCCTTTTGGGACATCAGACTCTCAATGAATTTAAGTGTTTGCAATCGCAGGTTCTATAATTGAAAAAACTCATTATCCGTGCTAACGATCAATGCCGTCAAACCAGCACCTATCAAAACCCCCCCCTCCACAGTTTGGAAAACGGAGCGTTCATACTATAACAGCAAGCCATATTTTTATCAATCAAACGTAAGTATTCAGTGAACTCCGTCTCACTTGATCACCACCGGCACAGAGCCGTTGGGGGAGCCACGTGGTTCACTGAGGACTCACACAAACTGTATAAGTTACCGTTTTATTTTTCCTCTCTTTCCGTTGAATGCATTTTGGCGAGATGGCTTAATCGTTCAAGAATAATGTTTACTGCTTCATCAGCGCTGTCCGTAATTTTCACAATATCTATATCTTCAGGCGATATATACCCCCTGGCCAACATGGGTTCTTTGATCCATTCGAGAAGTCCTTCCCAGAATTCTGATCCGTAGAGCACAAGGCCGAAATTTTCGTTGCGCATGGTCTGAATGAGGGTAAGGGCTTCGAATAATTCATCCATCGTTCCAAATCCCCCCGGAAACATAATAAACCCTATGGAATTCTTCAAAAACATAACTTTTCGGCAGAAGAAATAGTGAAATTCAAGCATTATGTCTAAATACTGGTTGGGTTGCTGTTCAAACGGAAGTTCGATATTTAAGCCCACAGATTTCCCGCCGCCTTCCCTGGCCCCCCGGTTGGCAGCCTCCATAAATCCTCCACCACCACCGGTGATAACGGCAACATCTTCCTCTGCCAGCTTTTTTGCCGTATATCGTGCCTTATTATAATACTCATCATCTTTTTTCCCCCGGGCGCTTCCGAAAATGGACACGGCGGGACCAAGGTTATGAAGTGTCTCAAAGCCTTCCACAAATTCCGCCATTATACGAAAAACACGCCATGTGTCACTCTGAGCAAAAGCAGTATTTTGACGTGAGGAGTCGATAAGTTCAAAATCACTCTTAACACCTTTCTTTCTTCTCAACGGGAAATTTCCTTTTTTTTTCATGGGCTTAATACCTCTTCAAGGGAGCTTGAAGTAAATAAAGAGTCTTTCATGTAATGACAAACCTTATAATAGAGGAAAAGCTATTGCTTTTACAAGGAAGCGGGGCATCTTGTCGCCTAAAGCTTCTATCTATTGAAGTTGGAGCGATGATGGAATGCAGATTATTATATTTTTTTCTGCGGAGGGAAAAGAGTTAAAAATATTGTCCTGTTCGGACTGAATTGAAAATAATTTGTTGATAAGTTTATCATATTATTTGACATTTTGATTTCCTGTTGGTATCCTGTTGTATCCGTAAGACCCTTAGAATCACTTCATCGACTCAATGTTGTCGATGAAGTATTTGTTAACTGAAAAATTATCTGATATGAGGATCACGACATGTACAAAATTGCTGTGTTGCCCGGTGATGGAACAGGTCCTGAAGTCGTCGAAGAGGGGCTCAAAGTATTGAGTGCCGTTTGTAAAATGGAAGGCATTGAATATGAAACAACCTCTTATGATTTCGGCGGAGATCGATATTTGGAAACAGGCGAGATTCTACCCGATGATGCTATTGAAGAGTTGAGAGGTTATCATGCGATATATTTGGGAGCCGTTGGACACCCGGATGTCGAGCCGGGGATATTGGAAAAAGGGCTGCTTTTGCGGCTCCGCTTCGAATTGCAGCAATATATTAATCTCCGACCGGTGAAGCTTTACCCCGGTGTTGAATGTCCGCTTGCCAATAAAACGCCTGAAGACATAGATTTCGTCGTGGTACGCGAAAATAATGAAGGTCTGTATTGCGGGACTGGTGGCTTTGTTTACAAAAACACCCCGAATGAAGTCGCTCTGCAGGAATTGGTGAATACAAGATTTGGTGTGGAGAGATGTTTACGCTATGCCTTTGAGTATTGTCGTCAACGTGACAACAGGAAGCAGCTCACATTGTGCGCTAAAACAAATGTCTTAACTTATGCGCACGATTTATGGTGGCGGGCGTTCAATGAAATCGGTGAGGAATATCCCGATATCGAGCGGGATTATGCTCATGTCGATGCGACGTGCATGTGGATGGTCAAAAATCCTGAATGGTTTGATGTCATCGTGACTCCCAATATGTTCGGAGATATAATTACCGATCTGGGCGCTATGATCCAGGGGGGGATGGGTATAGCGGCCGGAGGGAATATTAATCCTCAAGGGGTTTCAATGTTTGAGCCGATCGGCGGCAGTGCGCCGAAATATACCGGTCAGGGCAAGATAAATCCGCTTGCCGCTATATGTTCGGGAGCCATGATGCTGGATGAACTCGGAGAAAGCCGGGCGGCCCAAATGATAGAAAATGCGGTGATGAAAGTGACAGACTCCAAAATTAAATCACTTTCGGCCGGTAAAATGGGCTATACCACCTCGGAAGTCGGCGATCTTGTTGTAAAAGAACTCAGCAATGCCTGATTTTCTGAAAATTAAACGTTCATCAAATCTTTTCGATGCGGATGTAAGA
>JAGYMJ010000247.1 GCA_018400625.1 Planctomycetota bacterium | reverse complement strand
TCAAGATATTTATAAAGCTTCTTGCAAACCGTATCCAATTCCCGCTGCCATTTTTCGTTATCATGAAAAATCAAGGGGCCTTCCCTAGCATCTATTTCGTCAATCAGCATCTGATAAGTAGTCTTTGATTTATCTTCAAATTCATCCACTGCTTTTTCAACAATATATCCGCCCAGAGCCTGTAAACCGTTTGAGTATCGATTCTGCGTTGTTTTGGATTTTTGGTTCAAATCGGCGAAATCCCAGAAAGACGTGAAAATATCCAGTAATTCCTGAGAAACGGCTGCTTCCCTTTCCGGCTCCAGGTCGATCTCCCAATCTTCTGCCCAACTTATATTTGGTTTCATGGCTACCCCCATCCCCCTCCTTTATCAGTATCGGTCAATTGTCTATTCATATATTCCCGCCGAATCTCGGAAAATGTAACCGATTCGATTTTCTCTCCCTGTGTACCTTTTCTTTTATACATATGAATATCTCCCACAAGCCACGGCTGTTTCTCAAATTATAATTATTTTTAATTTATAGCTTATATCTGACAAAATCTCTCATTCTCGCACCGAACCCATCTTCGCCATAAGAAAAAATTTGAATAGAGTCCGATGATTTCTGCGAATAATCAATATGATCCGTCAGCAAAAACCCCTGTACTCTTGGCGAATTCAGGACAGCATCTGAATTCGCGCCGTCCCTCTGGTCAACATACGCTTTCTGACCGCTTTCATCTTGAATGAAAGCCATATATTCTATCAATTCCCTCAGCCCCTGTCGGGCATAATCTGACGATTCGGTGTATTTAGCTTCACCGATGAACACCTGCGAAGGGCGTTCGCTCCCCAGCTTTGTAGATGTAAGGATTATATCCGGACGTCCGCCCCAAAGGCTGTCGCCTGGTCTTTTGTCAAAAAGCCGTTCCGACAGTTCATCGAACTTCTCTCTGATTTTTCCGCTGCGATGAAAGAAAGAATCCGGCGCGGCCTCACGCCACTCATCCCCTTCTTCCTCCAAGCTGACAAAAAATCTGAACGGTTCGACGGTATTGTGGTAAATCCTGTAGGTGGAACCGTTCATGACCCATTCGGCAAGCATGGATTGGTTCGGGCCAATGATCTTAAATTCAATCTTTTCGTCTGCAGCCGCTTCGAATGTTTTAATGATTTTGATGATCCAGTAAAGTTCAAACAGCAGTTCGCCCTGCTCAGGTTGGACGATCGTTTTGGAAAGGAGGTCCCGCGCCTCATTCGGACTGAGGATGTAATTCATAATGCGTTGATGCTGGAGCAGCAGATTCGCCGCTTCTTTGTAAATGGTCTTCCGGGAGTTGCAAGTGGCTCTAATCATGCGGTCCGTAATCTCATAATTTTCCATAAGATCAATCTGCTTGACATGGACATTTTTCAGCCACCCCTGGTCGAGCTTTTTACGCAGTTGCTCGGCACCGAACCATTCGGCAAGCCACTGCGGATGCTGCGCCAGAATATCAGCATTGGCCGTGACTATATCATGGAGTTCAAAAAGCAGGCGTTTCAGCACGAGATTCTCGGCGATATTGTAGTTCTTCTCGATCTGTTCACATACAAAAACTGAAGGGTCCCGATAACCCGAGCGGCAGCGCCTGGTCAGAGTAGGCCCCCACCGTATCTGCCCGCGCACCTGTCCCCGCAGACTCTCGCGCCGTTTCTCCGTGCTGGTTTTGATACGCCGTAGCCGTTCCGGGAGCCGTTCGACGAATTTTTGCACACTATCCGTCATCAGAAAGTGCACGTTCAGGAGTGTCTCCACATCCTCGATATTGAGTTGCGGCAGTTCAGCCACAAGGCTATCGGGGCGGAACCCCTGGCGCAGATAATGACAGAAGTCATTTTTAATCTCTTCGATCAGAGTTTCCGCAGCAACAACCATCAGTCCCGTACCTCCTTATCCGGTTCCTCAAGCTTTTCACGCGATATCCCGAAGAAATCCGCGGCATGAGTGAGCACTTTTTTCTTATCCCTCTCCGGCAGCTCTTTCACGATCTTTCTGACGAACTCCGTCTGTTTGTTCTCCAGCAGTCCCTCGAACTGCGGGAAGACGTACATGATCAGCGCCGACGCCCAATCACCGCTGCTTTGGCTTGCAAATTGCAGCAGGTCCCTTGCAATCGCGGGCCCTATTGAGCGGGATTCATTAATAATTCTCCAATACATTTTGAGTTTGCCCAGATCATCGCTCTCAGCATCAACATCCCAGACATCACAATACGCCGCCCAGTCCTGCTCCCCCAAATCCTCAATAACGGGTACCCCGACGGGAATGAAGGCAAAACGGCGCATGAAGGCATAGCTCATCTCATAGAGCGATGTTTTATCGAAAGTATTCATTGTGGCTATAAGACGCCAGTCGCTGGGGATAACATACAGATGGTTCAGCGGTGCTATCGCTTCATATTCACCTTGAAGCCCCTCGGCATCGGACTGCTGCGGTCTGATCTCTATTCGTTGACCGTTTTGGGTGTAGGCAAGTTGGATTGAGTCACCGGCGAGCACGGAGAACAGTGCGCCGAAGGCCTTATCAATATCGGCACGGTTGATTTCGTCGATAATAAGCCATCGGTTAACCGGCTCGGCATTCAACCGGAAGCAGTCAAGGAACAGTCCCGGCTTGAAAGTGAGTTCATCGCCTGCGCTGTCCTGATCCGGCATAAGGCCGCCGATCGTATCGTAGGTTGTCCAGTCGGAAGTAGCGGTTGTGGTGAAGAAAGCATCTTCCGTATTTTGGTACTGTTCGCATATAAATTTTGCGAGTTTAGATTTTCCGGTGCCGGGCGGTCCGATCAGGATGATATGTTTCCCGGCCTTAAGCGCCGTATCGATCTGGTTTTTCAGGTCATTTTGCATATCAGGGGGAAAATGCAAGGGAGCTTTGGTCACGTCAATAGGGAAATTCTGATGCAGATTTGAAACGGAAATTTTAGCTTTATAATCTATTATTTGATTTGGTGAATCGGGAACATGTTCTTCATCTTCCTCTTTTATTACTTCGGATTCCTTGTGGCAAAACTCGTATGAAAGATGCGAAATCACATAAAAAGGATCGGAGAAATTATCTTTTACCGCACGCAGCAATTCCAAATAATCACTATAACCTTTCTCCTTTTTCAATCTCGATATTATATCTTCTGCAATTCCCTGAGATTCCAAATAAGTGCAGGTGTTTTGGTCAAAAGGTAAAAATTGCTCTGGATTCATTGAAAACATTCCTTGTGTCAACTTTGCCAAACCAACCGTTTTTATATTCAAGCACTCCTTAAATAAGGCTTCTGAAATCCCATATGGATCACCCTCCACCACTTTTTGGGCAAGGTCCCAGAGAGGATCAAGATTACGGTTGGGATTCTTATATTTCCAACCAAAAAACCAGCTTGATTGGGGTTGAACCCTAGGGACACCTGAAAAAATATCAGGGACATCAGATTGGATACGCAATTTTTCAGATATCAGTTGCAAATATCTTTTTCGGG
>JAGYMJ010000246.1 GCA_018400625.1 Planctomycetota bacterium | reverse complement strand
GCCTCTTAGCTCTGAATCTTCATTCCACCGGCACAGGGCACGGTGGAGATGGGTTGACGAGGTTCACAGAATATTTACAGGATATCAGACTTAGGACTTTACGCGGAGTTACGCAACTAAGCACTAAGCCGTTCCCGACCTCATTCATGTGTTGTTGATGGGCTAAAATGTTACAATGTTTCGTTAAATAAATGACAATTCCAAGAGGTTAGATGACCATGTTTTTACAATTTTTTATCAGAATAGCAGCCATCTTCTGCATGATAGGATTTGGAGTCCTGGCCAAGAAACTTAAATTCATTGACAGCAGTGCAACGACCCAGTTATCGAAGCTTGTCACTTATTTTTTCTATCCCGCTTTGGTCTTTTCATCACTCGTCACCAACTTCACGCTCGAAACTCTGCTGGCCAACTGGGCGCTGCCAGCGGGCACAATCATCATCATGAGCACGGGCTGTATCATTGGAGTAATATTTGTCAAGATTTTTCATTTTGGAGACAAAACCCAAAAAGGACAATTTCTTTTTCAAACAACAATCAACAATTATTCTTTTCTTCCCTTGCCCATTATACTGATACTTTGGGGCGAAGGGGGCGTTGCTCAACTTATTTTTTCAACACTCGGCTCGGAGATCACACTATGGACGCTTGGCATTTTAGTGCTGACCGGCAACAAGCTGAGCATGGACAGTTTAAGGCATCTTTTAAGCGTGCCGATATTGGCAATATTAAGTGCTATAGCCGTCATTACGTTCCGCTCGACGGCAGGTGGAGGAGCCGGTGAGGTAATTTTCTCATCGGAGGTTTTTTCGTTGGTATCGACATCTCTGATGGATATGCTCGATGTTTTCGGAGCCGCCACAATCCCCCTGGCGATGTTCCTTGCAGGCAGCCGGGTGGCGGATCTCAAGCCCCGCCACTTTTTTGCTTTCAAACAAATTTCCGTGGTGGTCCTGCGTCTCATAATAATTCCCGCCGCTGCGATTGCCATACTGCTGTCCCTCCCCTTTTCCGATGAATTGAGGCGCATATTGTTGGTTGTTGCCGTCATGCCTTCGGCGATCACAAGCGTTATGCTGAGCGAAGTTTACAATTCCGATACGGATTTTGCCGCTTCTTCCGTCCTGACAACCCAGCTTGTATCTATTCTTACAATTCCCATCTGGTTGAGCATATTAACGAGCTAATATGGCGAAGATATTAAACAGAAAACGGCGCTTTCAATACGCCATAGTAACGATAGCCTTTCTGGTACTGACAAGGATGCCCGGTACTCTGCCCATTTACCGCGACACCCTCTTGGGCTACCTGGATATCGGCGATAACGTATTCGGTTTTATCTTCAGCATGTCATCTCTGGGCGCTATCAGCGTTCTCATTGGAGGCGCCTATACTGACCGATATGGTCCGCGCAAGGTGATCCGGTTCTGTCTGACGGGCATTTCAATCGCTTTTTTTTGTTTTGCTTTAGCCGGCAACCGCTGGGGCATGATAGCTCTCGGAATGGCATTATACGGGCTTTTCCACCGACCTCTGGGGATCGCTATAAGCAACTATTTAATACGACTTTTCCCCGACAACAAGCGGCGCGCTCTATCGCTGAACATGGCGGGCAGCAATGCGGGCGCTCTGTTTTACCCAAGCATTGCGGAAGGTTTTCTCGGCCTGTCGAAAAGCTTTACATCCATATCCTTTGCAGCAGTTTTCCATATCCCCTTTGCCGCGGTTGGGGCCTTGATAATGGCCGGTGGTTTTTTATATCGAAAAAGAACATCTTTGGGTGTTCATACTACCGTTTCAAAGCGCTTAGCCTTCAGAGATATTTCCATTCCGCGCCGCTATCTGCCTATCATATTCTTTATGCTCCTGCATGGCCTGGCCGACGGGATATTCGTTTTTTGGCTGCCACGGTATCTGGGCAGTGGCGCCTTTGACTCCGTCCTTATCGGCCCGGGCTACATTATCACAGGACATTCCATAGCTTACATGTTATCGCGGATCGTGATCGGCATGCTCCCGGAACATATCGGACGCAAGCTTTTTTTAGTTCTGCCCGGCATTCTGGGCGGGGGGGTTTTTATAGCGGGGATATTGTCCGGAAACTACCTGATCACCGCGGGCGCTTACGTACTCGGCTCGTTTTTATGGTCGGCCGAATATCCGGCCATGCTGGGTTTACTGGGGCATGAGATTCCCAAAAAATTCGGAGCCGCGCTTGCACTTCATGCGCTACTGGGGGCGACATCAATGTTTTTTGTACATAATATAATGGGCTTCATATTTAACAGTTTGCCGGTGGAATCGTACTGGCAGGCGATTATCGTTCCCGCCGCATTCTTCCCCTGTGTCGGTATCGGATGCGCCATCTGGCTGACGAAAACCGGTTGCTATTGGGGTCGGTTGAGAGTTGAGAGTTGAGAGT
>JAGYMJ010000245.1 GCA_018400625.1 Planctomycetota bacterium | reverse complement strand
CACCGGCACAGGGCACGGTGGTGATCAAGTGAGACGGGGTTCACTGAATATCTACCTTTAATGATCAGCTAACTAAAAGAGTAAAATATGTCCAAAGAATTATGTATTACGACGGATATTATTGATGATCTGCTGAGAGCCGGACGACATTACACGAAAGATGATCTTGATCGCGTGATGGCCTACGCGGCGTCGCTCGGAGTCAAACGGTATCAATGGGTTTTCACTTCAACCAGCGCGCTTTACGATGACGACAGTCCCGCCGGTTATGACCTGCTTGGCGAGGCGTGCGAGGCCGCGCACCGGCACGGAATGCGTTTCGATGTTCAATTCAAAACGTTCGAAGACGCCAATCAGAACAATGTCTTCCCTCACACATTCCCCGTTCCCGCCGGTTCATGCAGTATGTATCACCCCAACGGCCGGATCCACAGCGTCGGGCCTTTCCTGATCAAGCACCCCGATATGCAACTGGCCCGACTGCCGGGGGCGGATGAAGACCCCGGCGGCCGGATCACGGCGCTGCGGCTGGTCAAGTTCGATGACGGCCCTGTGCCCTTCGGCCCGGACGACCTGACTATCCTGAGCAGCTCCTACAATGGCGGCTACAGGCAATACGACGGGCCGGTTAAATTCAGCGAGACCGTCGAGTGGCGCCCGGGTTTTCCCTATACCGATGAAGGAAAACGGATTGTTACCCTCGGAGGACTCCATCTGCCTGAAGACACAAATTTTATAGTCCTGCGCTGCAACGTAAAAGACAAATGCGGCGGTTTTTTCAACGCTATCGAGCGGCTCGTGGAACTGGTCAACGACAAGGGAGAAATCATTCCCTGCACACCGGGCCTTGGGTGCCCGAGCAGGGAGGCGGTCCAGAAGCGTTATGAACGCATCAGGGACTCCGCGCGTTTGGAACTGACGCGTTACATGCGGCACCCCGAAGTGCGCAGGTGCATATTCGAGCGGGACCGTTCTCTGGAAGAATTCCAGCAGATGCGAAGATTTCCCAGGCATTGGGAGGATGTTGATCTTTGTGAAGTTGACGAGGTTGCGTTGACGCGCGGCAAGCTTCGCTATGCCACGGGACAGGCCAGCCCGGTCTATCCCGGAGTGCGCCGATATTGGCTCGACCATGTGAAGTTCTGCATCGACCGCCACGTGGACGGCGTCAATATCCGGCCGACCAGTCACAACCGGTCTTACGAGCCGTGGTTATACGGTTTTAATGAACCGGTTATCGAACAGTCTGAGCACCCGGGACAAACCGAGGAGGCCCGGCGCATCAACGGCGAGGCGTTCACGCAGTTTCTGCGCGAAGCGCGTGAACTGCTTCATCGCAACGGCAAGGAGCTCGGCGTCAACGTGCTCGGACTGTATTTCCGGCACGCCGACGGTGCGCCCGACAGCACCCCGTTTCCCCGCAACATCGAATGGCAGTGGAAGACATGGGTCAGCGAATTGGCCGACTACGTGGAATTGCAGGGAGCGCCCAAACTGCGTCCCGAAAACATCAAGCTGGTGACCGACCGTATCGGTCTGGCCGCGCGTGAAGCCGGCATTCCGTTCATTTACCGCTGCTCCAGCAGAGGACGGGGTCAAAATCTCCGTTTTGAGGGCCCTTACCCAACGTTGAAATGGGAAATGGACTTTGTGCAGCACCATCCGGACGTGACAGAGTACAACCTATACGAAATGGCCCAGTTCGGTCGTATCAACGAAAGAGACGAATGGGAAGGCAGCCCCGACATCGCCGACCTTGTGAAGTCACGGTGGTGGCAACGATAAGAAGGAGGCGGTGCGATGGGCGTGGCCTTGTGAATCTTCAGTGAATGTTTATATGTAAAGTCCGGGAGTTTTATTCTGGAGAAAGGGGAAATTGTGCCTCCCGTTTTTCGGCATGCCGGATTGCAATTTTGAACGGCTGGAAATTGAAATCAAGACAGACGAAAAGTTTCTTGAAAGCGTTACTATGCGGGGCAATTTGGGGCGCCGTGTAAAAATTAATGAGTAACTAAGACCATTAATGAGGAAGACTCTTATAATGAACTTCATCTTAAGATCCGTACCGGGCGCATTTGTCAAAGGATTAAATTCTTTTGCGGTTTTTATTTTGCTCTTTAAAAACCATTGCCGTTTTTTACCCTTAGGCCTGGCTTGCGCCGGTTTGATGATCGGTTTCCCGCGTGCACGGGCCGGTGAATTCGTGCTCGTGGAAGACGGGGTGGCGAAAACGCCGCTGGTGGTCTGCGAAGACGCGCCGCCGCAGACACGCAAGATAGCCGATGAATTGGCCGGCTTCATTGAAAAAATCAGCGGGGTGAAACCCGAGGTGCTCGAGGGCCGGCCCGAGCCCCTGCCGGAAAGCGCGGTCTGGGTGGGTTACCAGCCGGTGCTCGATGAGCTCTTTCCGGACCTCGACTTCGACTTCGAGCATCCCGAGGAAATCCTTATTTCGACCGACGGAAGCCACCTGGTCATCGCCGGGCGCGATCGCTGGGACCCGGACAAAATCGTGACGGTCGGCCGCCGCGGCAATTACGTGGAGGGCTGGCAGGCGGAATTCGGCACGGTCAACGCCGTTTATACTTTCCTGCGCGACCAGCTCGAGGTGCGCTGGCTCTGGCCGGGGGAGACCGGGCTCGACATCCTGCCGATGGAGCGCATCGCCTTCGAGCCCTTCGAGCACCGGCATCACCCGCAATTGCGCATGCGCCACGGAATTCTCCGCCTGTCCAACCCCCGGGACGCCCGCGGCTTCGCCTGGGGCGACTGGGCCCGTTTCCAGCGTCTCTTCTTCGACTCCCTCGAAGAGGGCGCGACGCATCATTTCTCGGACTGGTGGGACCGCTTCCATGAGAGCAACCCGGAATACTTCGCACTCCAGCCCGACGGAACGCGCAGCGGGTTTCCCTCCCCGGGAAGGGCCAAGATGTGCCAGTCCAACCCGGAACTCTGGGAGCAGTGGTTCGAGGGCGTGGAAACCCGGCTCGAGGAAGACCCCAACCGTGTCTTTTTCCCCGCCGGCTTTAACGACAGCAATATTTCCGGGTTCTGTATCTGCGAAAACTGCCTGGCCTGGGACGAAATGGACGCTTCGCCCAGGCGCCTGGTCTGGGAAGGGCTCAGCCAGGAATACGTCGCCCTGAGCGACCGCGAAGTCCGGTTCGCCAACGAGCTGGCGCGCCTGCTCCGGGAACGCTACCCGGGCAAGGGCTACCATGTCGTGACCTACGCGTACGGTCCGACGACACCGGCGCCGGTGAAAGCGGTTGCCGACGAGAATGTCGTGATATCCTACGTGCGCAATGTCGGCGATATCGATCGCAGCTGCCCGGACGAGACACCGGTTACCGAGCAGATCGCCGGCTGGGCGGCGGCCGGGACGAAGATGATTTACCGGCCGAACCTCGGCGGCGCCAATGCCAACGACCTGGTCCACGGGCAATTGCCGGCCGTCTTTTTCGGTAAAATAATGGAAACTTTCCGTTTTATCGCCGATCACAGATGCATCGGCGTATGGATTGACACAATAAACGAGGCATGGCCGACCCAGGGTCCTTTCTACTACCTGATGGCGCACCTGGCCTGGGACCCTTACGCCGATGGGTACGCGATCCTCGACGACTATTACCGGCGGGGCTTCGGAGCGGCCCACGAGCAGGTCAAGGCGTACTGGACTTTCATGGAGGAGACGCGCAGCGCGCGGGTTGAGGCCGGGCTTTCCGACTCGGTCGGCTGGCGCGCGTCCGGGGCCGAGGTTTACGACGAAGAATTTTTCCGGCACGCTGGCCGCCTGCTGGACGAGGCCGAGGCGCGACTGGAAGGCGAACCGGAGATTTACCGGCGCCGGCTCGCACACGTGCGCGCCGGCCTCGAGTTCACCCGGCTGAGGGTGGACACATATAACCAGATGGAGCGCTACCGCGAAAGCCGGGAGCAGGACGAAGAAGCGGCCGACCGCGTGCGCGCCAACTGGGCGGAAATGTGGCGTATCGGGGGCGAGCACATGATTTACCGGCATAGACTTCAAAATCACCGGAGTGGCATGCACCCGGAGGGAGAGGACATGACATTCCGGGACTGGAAGGAACCGGGGGACCGGCGCTCGGGGGAAATCGAGCAGATACCGTGAGCGGGGAAAAAAAAGGATATTTTCCCCTGCCGGGCGCGTAAGCAGATAACTTCAAAGCAACCTGGAGCTAACTATGGATTACTGGATATTAATAAGGATTTTCGGAGGGTTCTTTATCTGAATGAGCAATATATCTTGAAAGCCTCCCGGCAAATCCCGGGCTCTCTGCAGGGATACGGGGGGGAAACTGTGTCTGTCACGTTATGAATCTTGAAAGGAGGAGATGTGTTTATGAATCAATTACGAAAATGTTTCGGGTACTGCCTCGCGTCATTATTCGTGGTCGGATGCCTGGTGCCGGCCCGGCCGTCGGCGGCGAACGCTGAACTGAGCATGGAGATCCTGGCCGTCAGCAGTTTTGAAAGCGGCAAGATGCTCGCGACGGCTGAGTTGGAATTTGACCGCGATATCAGTATTGAAAGCATGCGTTTTGAAGATTCGGAAGGAGAGGACGAACCGTTCTATTTTGTCCCTGCCCCGGGGGCATCTTACAGGGGCCGATTGTTCTGGATGTGGCGTGAAATGCCGTTTTTCCACGAGATGAACTATGTCCTGCGTATGTCCGAGGGAGAATGGAAAGGAGAACCTTTCGGAGATGCGGAAATCGGCAAGAAGGTCGGGTCCGAAAAATACCTGCTGCCGAATCACGCATTCGAAGAACTCGATGAGGATGGCGCACCGGTGGGCTGGACACTGGACGGCACGGCGGAGATCAGCGAAGAAGAGGCCCTGGCCGGTTCACGCAGTGTCCGGATCGAGGTCACGGAAGAAAAATCCGGGAGATTCGAGACCATCGAGCTTGTTCCCCTCGAACCCGGTAAACGCTACCGCATTTCCTGCCGGATAAAAATTGTCGAGCGCGTGGATTCGGGAAACACGCGATGGCAACTGGTCGAAATAGACCTGCGTCCGCTGGACGAGAACCGACGGCGACTGGGACGCACCATGGGGCGTCTGAATACCTCGAACATGGAAGAAGAAGAGTACCTCGGCAAGTGGGTCCGCTTGACGGGAACTGTGACAACCCCGGAAGATACCCGTTACGGGGAAGTGGCGATCTATACGCGCGGGCTGCACGGCAAGTTCTACGTTGATGAAATCATCCTCGACGAAGACCCGCCCGGCCAGCCGGTACGGCTTGAATTCGGGGAAATTGAATGACAGGCGCGCGAACAGATAACTTTAAAACAATCTGGAGGTAACATGGATTACAGGATATTCAGAAGGGTTTTCGGAACGTTCTTTTCTCTTTTTTCTCTCCTGCTCACGACGGCCGTGCCGGCGCGAACCGGGGAATTCGTGCTCGTGGAAGACGGGGTGGCGAAAGCGCCGGTGGTGGTGTTCGAAGACGCGCCGCCGCTGACGCGTCAGGCGGCCGATGAGCTGGCCCTCTACATCGAGAAGATCAGCGGCGCGCGGCCCGATGTGCTCGAGGGTCGGCCCGATCCCCTGCCGGAATCCGCTATATGGGTGGGCTGCCAGCCGGCGCTCGATGAACTGTTCCCCGAGCTTGACTTCGACTTCGAGCATCCCGAGGAAATCCTCATTTCGGCCAACGAAGATCACCTGGTCATCGCCGGGCGCGACCGCTGGAATCCTGAACAGCCGGGCGACGACCAGCAGGAATACGGCACGCACAACGCCATCTACACGTTCCTGCAGGACTACCTGGGCGTGCGCTGGTTCTGGCCGGGGCCGTTCGGCGAGGATGTGCCGGAAAAAATCACCATCGCCTTCGAGCCGTTCGAATACCGCTACCATCCGCAGATTCGCGGGCGTTCAAGGCTGTTTCGCCGCTCAAGCAGCTTCGCCGCCAGGGGGAACACGATCACGTGGTCACGCCGGCAGCGACTGTTGCTGGACTCGCTTGAAGGCGCAGCCACCCACGCTTTTGGGAACTGGTGGGGCCGTTTCCACGAGTCACACCCCGGGTTCTTCGCGCTCCAGCCCGACGGCACGCGCAGCGGATTTCCGGGAACATCGCAATCTCCCGGACTCAACACCAAAATGTGTGTTTCCAATCCTGAGCTTTGGCAGCAGTGGCTCCGGGACGTCGAAACGAGGCTTGAAACCAACCCCAACCAGGTCATGTTCAGTGCATCGCCCAACGACAGTGCAGCCAGCGGCTATTGCGTCTGCGAGCATTGCCTCGCCTGGGATCACCTGGAGGGGCGGCCGGTCCGGCTGATCTGGCAGGGGCTTTCACAGGACTATGTTTCCCTGACCGACCGCTACGTCACTTTTGCCAATACGCTGGCCCGTCTTCTCCGGGAACGGTTCCCCGATCGTGAGCTTTATGTGGGGCTGTACGCCTACGGCGCCTACTTGCTGCCGCCGGTGGAGGCGGTTCCCGACGACAACGTGGTGATCGGCGTCGTCGCCTCGTTCCACAACAACCCCTCCTTTCATCCACGGATCGGCGCGTGTCAGCGCGATGTGTTTCTGGAATGGGGAAAAGTCGCGCCGAAACTGATGTGGAGACCGAATCTTGG
>JAGYMJ010000244.1 GCA_018400625.1 Planctomycetota bacterium | reverse complement strand
ACGGTGGTGATGAGGCAACGGGGTTCGCTGAATATTTACCTTAGGACAGTGGTAGATAGCAGTCAAGCCATTACTGATGAAAAATAACTTTTGTGGGGAGGATGCTGAAATGCGCAACTATCAAGTAAAAGCGATGTTTTGTGCCGGTATTGTTATGCTGTTGTTTGTGGGGTGTACAACGGGGGAACATGTCGTGTCCCCGGCTTTTCACGAGACAAACCCCGATGAGGTGGCTGTGGTAGATATCTCGGGCGATATTAGAGGAGATGCGCCCAGGAATCAGATCGATGATTTCTTGACCATGGAATTGGTGGAAAAAGGTTACGTGGTTATAGAACGGGAGAGGGTAAACAGCATTTTGGAGGAACAGGACTTCCAGCGTTCGGATCGCACCACCGATGAGGAGGCGGCGCGGATAGGCGAGATATTAAATGTTCCCGCGGCGGCCATGGTGGATGTAAATGTGGACGGGGAGAAAGTCAGCCTTACCGGGCGTATGGTTGACGTGGAAACGGGCGAGGTCCTGTGGATAGGCAGCGGCAGGGGCAGCAGCGGGCGTTCACTGGCCACCATCTTTGGCGCTATAACCGGCGGGTTGCTTGGTTCACAGGTGGGTGGGGGAAGTGGAAGGACCATCGCAACCGTCTCTGGCGGCGTGCTGGGAGGCGCAGCCGGTGATACGCTCGCGCCGCAGACGGCACGTGTTGTGCAAAAATCCATAAAAGAAATGGTTAAGGATTTGCCCGCACGTTAGCGCAAGAATTTTTTAATTAAGGTTTAACAGTTCGTTTATCCGATATTCCTGTTTTCAAGATATTAAGCGTTTCCTCTATTCAGAATGGAGATTGTTATGACAGAACATGAGACCATGAAAAAGGATGAAAATCCTGTCAAAAATGACTCCAAACCTCAGAAGAAAGGATGCCTGCTCGGGTGCCTGGCCGCCGTAATAGTTGCCGTTCTATTGGTGGTCGGATTATTCGTATTGGGTTATCTTAACAGGCATAAGATTCTTCCGCTGATAATGGAAAAGACGGATATAGAAGTCGTTACGGTGATGCAGCACATGGGTACGGAAGTTGAAAGCGGCCTGCCTTCCGAATTCCTTGATGATGCTTACCAGATCGATCTGCCCCGGAGAGAGGGGACGGTTAAAGTTGCCAGCGTTGAGGGCTCCGTAGATCAAACGTATGGCAGACTCCTCGAGTATTATGAAGGGGAAGGGTGGGAAGTCGATGAGGAAGTGGAAGTTTTAAAAGATGCTCCCGAACATGTAGAGTCTTTCTCCAAACATGCGGGAGAATGGAAAGCGGCGGAGTTGGCAAAAGATGACAAAAAAATGGGGGTGGCCGTTACCACCTATCGGGATGAAACCCTCGGCATAGTATGGCATTCTCCGGCGGAGGAGGCTGAGACAGCGGTTCCTGAGCCGGAGGACCGGGACTTGAGAGAACAGGAAGCTGATGATGCCGAGCCGGAAGAAGTAAGCGGATCAGATCCCGAAGATATCCCCGTATACCCCGATTCGGTCCGCACCTCTTACCGGGAACTCAAAGAAGGGGACGGGAGAATCCAAAAAGTTGCTTATGCTGCCAGGGCAGATGAAAACGAGGTGAAGGATTTTCTCAAAAATGAAATGGAGAAAGAAAACTGGGCGATAGAAAGAGAGGCGAGGAAGGGGGAGGAAAGATATTTAGAGCTTTCCAAAGGGGAAAAAGAAGTGCAGATCGTTATCAAAAAGAGCGATGATTATGCGGGATATACGGAGATAATGGTGATGGTAATAGAGTGACCGCGGAGTTGGATTCAAACAATGCCCGTGCAGAGTATCGCAAAGGAGATAGGTCAGTATCTCTCCGGTAAGAAAAAGTAAAATGGCTGTAAGTCCTCAGTGAATCAGGTTGTTCCTCCACCGTGCTCTGTGCCGGTGGGGAGAAAACTACGCATTTCGCTGAATATTTACATTCAGGTGAAACTTTCATTATTATAATACAATGTATGAATTTTTGCGAAATTTTATCGGGGATTTGAAACTGCGCCGCTTCCCGTGGTTTTTGTTTATCGCAGCAGTTCTTCTTTGCGGGCTCGGCGCGATTTTTATTGCCAGTGCGGCTTCATTTCATTATGCCAAACGCCATCTTATCTTCTCAGTTATAGGTGTAATTGTTTTCCTCTTTGCCATTATTCCCGACTACCGCCACCTTCCCGTACTGGCCGTGCCCTTTTACGTTATAGGCTTGTCCTCACTGATACTCTTACGCTTTTACGGTATTGAAGTCAACCATGCCCGACGCTGGTTTAGCCTGGGCCCCATAAACTTCCAACCGTCGGAACTGATGAAGCTTTTTTTAGTCATTGCTCTGGCCACCTATTTTTCATACAGAACCCGCATTGACCGGTTTCGGGACATTTTATTACCAATAGCCATCACTCTGGCGCCTGTATTTTTCATATTAATACAACCGGATTTAGGCACCTGCCTTGTCCTGGTAGCCCTCTTTATGGTCGTCGCGTTTTTGGGGGGCATCCAATGGCGAAAGCTGTTAACCCTAATTATTATAGGAATTGCACTTCTGGCAGCGGCATGGTACACGCCGGGCGTGCTCAGACCCTATCAGAAACAGAGGCTTACCAGCTTTATCAATCCGGCCGCGGCGCCCCACTCCCCTGCGGCCTACAATGCTCGTCAAGCCACCCTTGCAATAGCCGGCGGAGGATGGTTTGGGCAGGGCTGGGGGCAGGGCCGGCTCACTCAACTCAAAAGAATTCCTGAAAGACACACAGATTTTATTTTCCCGGTAATCGCTGAAGAATGGGGGTATCTACTCACGGCAGCTTTCGTTGCTTATTACTTTTTTATCGTATTTTTACTATGGAAAATGACCCGTGATACCAACGAAACTTTTGCCCGTCTGCTGATGGGAGGGATAACCGGTCTTTTCGCCATCCAAGGCACTATGCATATGGCCATATCCCTTCGTTTAGCTCCTATAACCGGTCTCACATTGCCGCTGGTAAGTTATGGTGGTTCTTCTCTGGTTACTGTTATGGCCGCATTCGGCCTGGCGGCCAATGCTTATATGCGTCATGACCAATTTTCTGATTTGAGCTGAGGTAAAGATGATTCATAAGTAGAGCAGGACTTCTTTGTGGTGTCACCACAGTAAAGTGATGGTAGACAATGACAAATGGGAGAAAAAACTCGTAATAAAGCCCTTATATGCGTTTTTGGGGGGGTGTTTTGGGGCTGCAAGCCTTTAAAAGAGCAAAAAAGTTACAGCTATTTGCATTTCGAGTCTTTTTCCCCCATAATGTTACAATATGTTTGTAGAATTTTTGCAAACATAAATGTCGTTACGATTTTACACCTCAACCTTATTCATATTATCAATCAATTTTATGAATTTTCAGCAAAAACTTAAAGAACTCTCACGCAACCTTTACTGGACCTGGCAGCCGGAAATGATCGATTTGTTCAGAGATATCGATCCGGTGCTTTGGCGCGAAGTCAATCATAACCCTGTCGAGTTTCTATCACGAATTTCAAGTGAAGAACTGGAGCGCAAGGCTGATGACCTGGCATTAAACGCGCGTATAAACCACGCTTTTCATCACTTAAAAAACTACCTCCAGGAGGATATAAATTGGGGACGCCTGAATGCTGCGCCCCTGCATGCCCATCCGGTGGCATACTTTTCGGCAGAGTTCGGCATTCATGAATCTCTCCCCCTGTATTCAGGCGGACTTGGCGTACTGGCCGGCGACCATCTCAAAAGTGCTTCGGACCTTGGCGTTCCCATTGTCGGCGTCGGGCTGTTTTATGCCCAAGGTTATTTCAATCAGAAGTTGACCGAAAACGGATGGCAAGAAGAAAATTATTTTGCTGCTGATGTCAACAAACTGCCGATGGAGAAGGCCGGACAGGACGACGGAAATCCTTTGGAAATCCGCGTGGATACCCTCTCCAGCAAAATCACAGCCCATATCTGGAGCGCCAACGTGGGGAGAAATAAACTGCTGCTGCTGGATTCGGATGTGGCGTCAAACTCGGAACAAGACCGAAGTCTGACATCAACACTGTATGGAGGAGATGCGCGGACACGAATACGGCAGGAACTACTGCTTGGAGTCGGCGGTTTAAGAGCCCTGTGGAAACTTGGTATAGAACCCGGCGTCCTTCACCTCAATGAAGGGCATAGCGCCTTTGCGATATTGGAATATGCGCGGAACCTCATGGAAAAAGAGGCACGCTCTTTCGATGAAATCCGCGAAAAAACGGCACAAAAAATTGTCTTCACCCCCCATACGCCTGTAGAAAGCGGACATGACCGTTTCGAGCCTCAACTCATTGAAGAAACTTTAGAACCTATGCGACATTCTCTTGGACTGCATCCTTCAAAATTTTTAGCTCTTGGACGTTTAGAGCCTGAAAACAATCAAGAACATTTTTGCATGACCGTACTCGGGATTAAACTCTCCCATTATACCAACGCCGTATCTTCATTGCATGCGAGAACAACTCAAAAAATGTGGGAAAAACTTTGGCCGCAAACTCCTCAACATCAAGGCTTTCTTAACCATATTACCAATGGTATTCACATTGCTTCCTGGCTCGCTGTACCTTTGGATAGCCTTTACACAAGATATTTGGGCCAGGATTGGGAGAAAAAACTGTGCGTGCCGGATACATGGAAAGGGTTGGAGAAAATGGAAAACGATGAATTCTGGGAACATCTTCAAGCCCCCAAGACCCAACTGATAAAATTCATACATCGACGCGTCTGCCGCAAGTGCGGAACGGCCCGACGTGGAAATTTACTGATGGAACATGAAAAAATACTCCTTAACCCTCATACTCTGACCATCGGCTTCTCACGTCGGTTTTCTGAATATAAAAGAGCTTTCCTCATCCTGAGTGATCTGGAAAGATTAGACAAAATTATTAATAATAAAGAAAAACCCGTGCAGATTATCTTTTCCGGAAAGGCTCATCCCGCTAATAAACAGGGAAAAGAGCTTCTCCAGCAGGTCATTAAAGTGAGTAAGGACCCGCGATTCATCGGCAAAATTGTTTTTATTGAAGACTATGATATTAATGTCGCCCGCCATCTCGTGCAAGGCGTTGACCTGTGGCTCAACACTCCCCGACGCCCAATGGAAGCCTGCGGTACAAGTGGACAAAAAATAGTGCTCAACGGCGGGCTCAACCTCTCGACGTTCGACGGGTGGTGGCCGGAAGCCTATGACGGAAGAAACGGTTTCGGTATTGGCAATGGATATGAAAATGCTGATCCGAACAAACAAGATGAAACGGATAGAAAATCGCTTTACGAAACCCTTGAAAATACCGTTATACCCATGTTTTACGACCGCAACGGCGAAGGAACACCGGATGAATGGATAACCTATCAAAAACATGCGATAAGAACACTTGCCTGGCGATTTAACGCGAGCAGAATGGTTAAAGATTATACCCGGAACGCTTACCTGCCGGCCATCGGTGGAAAAACTTCTTCCTATCAATAATTCGGTGTTGAAACTCTCCTATCGACAGATAATTGTCGATAGGAGATCGGCACAGACATTCCTGGTAAGTCCTCAGTGAACCCCGTAACATCACCACCGTGCCCTGTGCCGG
>JAGYMJ010000243.1 GCA_018400625.1 Planctomycetota bacterium | reverse complement strand
AAGGGATATTTAACCGACGTGACAGGACGACCGGCACCGTGATCGGAGAATCTCCCATCTCAATCCCATACATAATGATTAATGTCTTAGACCATTACTTTAATTTACACTTCGACATAACATGCGCGGAGTGCGGCTTCCACGACGTTATTTTCATCGGGCAAGAATGCTTTCTCCAGGATTTCCGACTGCGGAGAGATGGCATCCTCAGAGCCGACGCGTTCAATAGGTGCATCCAGGTAATCAAACGCCGCTTCTTCTATTTGAGCAGCGATCTCTGCGGTGTAGCTGCCGGTTCGGCATGCCTGACTGGCGACAACACACTTTCCGGTTTTTTTAACGGATTCCACAATTGTATTAAGGTCAAGGGGAATAAGTGAACGGATATCTATGACCTCGGCTTCAATACCATGGCTATCGGCGAGTATATCGGCGGCCGTTGGGACCAGATCGGCAACAAAGCCCCATGATACGATGGTAACATCTTCACCTTTCCTTCGTACGGCGGCTTCACCAAACGGCACCAAATATTCTTCTTCGGGTACTTCACCGACAATATTATAGAGGTTTTGCGATTCGACAAAGAGCACGGGATCATTGTCGCGAATGGCTGTTTTCAACATCCCCTTGGCATCATAGGGTGTTGAAGGATACACGACCTTAAGGCCGGGCGTATGCGTCGAATGAGATTCGAGCGCCTGGGAATGCTGTCCGCCGTATCCTTTACCGGCACCGGTCGAACTTCTGAGGACCATCGGAACATTGTTGCGACCACCACTCATGTAATGCCATTTGGCGGCCTGATTATAGAGCTGATCGCCCGCCATAAATTCGAAATCACTATACATAAGCTCAACGATGGGGCGAAGACCGCTCATAGCTGCGCCTACGGCCGTGCCGACGATGGCCGCTTCGCTAATCCCGCTGTTAAAGACCCGATCCCTTCCAAAGGTGTCGATCAAGCCTTTGGTCACCTTAAAAGCACCGCCGTAATCAGCGACATCTTCACCGTAAAGGATTATCCTGTTATCACGCATCATTTCCTCAGCCATAGCCTCACGCAGCGCGTCACGCATCGTTATCTTACCGTCCTTGCGTTCATGTTGAGGAGGGTCTTGCAATACCCTGACATCGGAAAATTCTTTGGGAACTTCGTCACAGGTGGAATTGCTGAAAACATATTTGGTCACTTCAGAGGCCGGCGGGTCAGCGGATTTTGCCGCCCTGACAGCCGCAACTTCCTGGCGTTGAGAGACTTGCTTTTTGATTTCTTCGATATCATCTTCACCGGCAACTTCAGCTTCGATAAGTTGTTTCTCAAACGTATCGACCGGATCAATATCTTTCCATGCTTTTTCTTCCTCTTTATGTCGATACTCATTTCTCGGGTCACTGAGGCTGTGGCCTTGATACCGATAGCACATAAATTCCATTAAAACGGGCCCTTTACCCTCACGGACCAGTTCTGCCGCCCGGATGATAGAATCCCGCACGGCTAAGACATCCATACCGTTGATAACCTCAGCATGCATGGCTTCAGGATGGAAACCGGCGGCGCGGCGAGCGATAAAATCAACACCGCTGACCTCCCCTTTCTGCTGTCCCGTCATCCCATAGTGATTATTAACAACGGCATATATAACGGGTACACCGAACGGTTTTTCAGCGAGTTCATTCGTAAATTGAGCCATACTCGCCATATTCAAAGACTCCAGAACGACGCCGTTAGCATAGGCACCGTCGCCCGCAAAACAGAGGGTTGCCCGGCCGTCCTGATGGTATCTGCTTGTAAAAGCCGCTCCGGTTGCAATAGGCACCGAACCGCCAACAATAGCGTTTGCCCCAAGATGGCCCGAGGCAAAGTCAGCGATATGCATACCCCCGCCTCGTCCTTTACAATAGCCGTGTTCTTTACCGAAAAGCTCGGCAACTGTGCGATAGATGTGCTCTTGCTTAGCTTCTTCCCGCAGTTCTTCGCCGGACAAGGAGTCCGCCTTTTCCGTATTGATCCATTCTTTCAGCTCATCTTCGCTCCTGTCGCGAATAGCGATATAACCTTTTGCTATACCGTCACCATGTCCACGGTGTGTGCTGGTTATGTAATCGGTATAAGCAATTGCCGCGCATCCGCCGACACTGGTCGCTTCTTGACCTATAGACAGATGGGTAGGGCCACGGTATTGGAAATCAAGCTCACGGAGGGGCTCATAAGATTGCATTCTGAGCGCAAGTATCATCTGCTCGAACTCACGAATACTCAACATCCATTCAAAAAGGTCCAAAGCTTCTTCACGTTGAAGATTTCCTGAATCAACTTCATCCTTCAGACTTGAACTATATTGGAAAATCGGGATGACCGGAAAGGAAAGCTCATCAGCATCAAATTCGGGGAAAACTCCTATCTCATGTACCACAGTCAAAAATCTCCTTATATTCTATCGTTATCGTGATTCAATAAATTTATAACAGCAATCGCAAAAAAAACATTCAAAAACTCACAGACAATTTTGCGTATTGTCTGATTATTAACTCTTTGGGGTAATCGTTCCTAAGCGCTTTTCCTTTTCTCCGGCTGCCCCAGCAGGCTATGTTCCCCCTTAACGACACCCGGATCAACAACATATTTATGCTTTTTCTTCTGAGAGGGGAGGTAGAACATGGGCTCCAGCATAACAGATTCCATAACTGTTCTGAGTCCTCTGGCCCCTGTTCCTTTCCCGGCAGCCTGTTTTGCAATCTCCCTGAGCGCTTCTTCGGCAAATTCTAGGGAGGCGCCCTGAAACTCAAAAATCTTCTGATATTGTCTTACAAGAGCATTTTTAGGCTCGAGCAGGATGTTAACCAACTGGTCTTCATTCAGGGGCAGCAAGGGGGCGATAACCGGCATACGGCCCACCATTTCGGGGATCAAACCGAACTTTATTAAGTCATCATCGTTAACCAATTTTAGTGCTTCTCCCAGGCTTTCCATATCCAGGATACTACCGGATGAAGAGCTGTCTTCTGCTTTTTCCTTGCTCGAAAAGCCAATTTGCCTCTGGTTTGTGCGTTTACGGACAATTTCTTCTATTCCACTAAAAGCCCCTCCACAGATAAACAGGATATTTGTGGTATCGATCCCGATATACTGCTCTTCGGGATGCTTGCGCCCTGCATGGGTAGGAACGTTGGCAACGGTTCCTTCGAGCATTTTGAGTAAAGCCTGCTGTACCCCTTCCCCGCTTACGTCCCGTGTTATACTGACATTTTGATTAGTCTTGCCGACCTTATCGATTTCATCAATATAAATGATCCCTTTCTGCGCCAATTCAACATCAAAATCGGCGGATTGGATTAATTTCAACAGGACGTTTTCAACATCTTCACCGACATACCCCGCTTCCGTGAGTGTCGTTGCATCGGCTATAGCAAAAGGCACTTCTAAACATTTAGCGAGTATCCTTGCCAGCAACGTTTTACCGGAACCGGAAGGGCCGACAAGTAATACGTTGCTCTTTTCGAGTTCGACGTCATCGCTTCCGGCATTATTTATACGTTGATAATGATTATGTACAGCCACAGAGAGCGTCATTTTGGCCCTTTCCTGTCCGATCACATACTCATTAAGCATATCTTCGATCTCAACAGGAGCAGGAATATAACTAAATCCTACAGGCTGTTGCTCTCCGGAAGCTTCCTGCTGAACTATAGAATGACAAAGTTCAACACATTCATCACAGATAAAAGTATCCTGACTTCCACGTATAAGTCGGCGAACATCGTTATAACTTTTACCGCAAAAAGAACAAGATTCTTTATGTACATCATTTTTCTTAGGCATTGGGGTTCCTCCGCAATACGGAGTTAAAGCTTATATATCAAAAACATTATTCTGAGCTTCGATTCCAAATTTTTTTGCAAAAAACATTTTTATCTGTTCGTCATTTCTACTCGTGTATATGTTCACTCTTCGTCTGAGGAATCGAGTATGGAATCGACAATACCGTATTCCTTTGCTTCTTGAGCCGACATATAAAATTCACGGTCGGTATCATCCGAAACAGTTTGCAAGGATTGGCGCGTATGTTTACACAGTATTTCCTTAATCCAGTCTTCCAGCTTTATCATTTCCTCGGCATGTATGCTTATATCCGCCGCAGTACCTTCCATACCGCCCCAGGGCTGGTGCAGCATAACCCTGGAATGCGGAAGGGCATATCTTTTCCCCTCGGCCCCACCGGCCAGCAGAACCGCTCCCATGCTGTAAGCCTGTCCGACGACATAAGTCGAGACATCCGGCTGAAGCAACTGCATTGTATCGTAAATCGCTAGTCCACTGGTCACCGCTCCTCCAAGGGAATGGATATAAAGGTCGATATCCTGATTTTTGTTTTCATTCTGCAGGAACAGCATTTGTGCGATAACCGCATTGGCAACCGCATCGTTTATTACCGATCCAATAAAAATAATTCGATCTTCAAGAAGCCTTGAAAAAATGTCATATCCTCGTTCCCCGTGCGCCGTTTTTTTTACCACCATGGGGATGACACCGCTATTCATTATATCGTTATTCATCATTAAGAATAATCCAATTCGGGTTGTTAAAATTAACGTCGAGAACGCATTCAAGCCGAAAAGCCAATAAACATATTCCGGACAATAATTATCCCCTCTTTATTCACCGTCGGCTTCTTTTTCTTCGCTTTCCTGAACATCCTCTGCAACTTCGGTTTCTTCCTCCTCTCCGCCGCCGAGTTCATCCCATTTTACTTCCTCAACATCCGCATTTTCAAGGAGCATTTGAATAACCTTTTCTCTTTTCAGGTCCCTGCGCCATGTATCGAGCAGATCGCGTTTTTCCAACGTCCTTCTCGCTTTGTGCTCATCAATTCCACGACTGGCGGCAAAGGCCCTTATTTGTTCATTGAGATCCGTTTCACTTGCAAATATCCGTTCTTTTTCGGCAATTTTATTTATCACGAACTCCGCTCTTAAAGATTGGATAGCATTTTCTTTATAAGAGGGGTCATCAGCGACTTCATTCTGCGCCTCCTCAAGCTCTTTGCCTTCCTCTCTCCATAGGCGAAGCGACTCACGGCGTCTTAAATCTTCAGCCGCATTTTCCACGATGGAATCGGGCAATTCAAAATCAATTAATTCACCCAATTTTTTTATCAATTCACCACGCATGAAGTTATGCCTCTGGCTATCCATGTCCTGCTGCACCTGGTTGCGTACGATGTCATGGAGTTCCTCTAAATTGTCCAGCCCCATGTTTTCAGCAAATTCCTCATCGATTTCAGGTGTTTTATACCTGTAAACATCCTGGATATCCAGTTCCAAAACGACTTTTTCAGCTTCCGCCAATTCTTCCAAAGCCGGATCATCGAATTCATCATCGATCTCGTCTTTAACGCTTGCCTCAATCTCTATTGTATCTCCTTTTTTCGCTCCCACGACCGCGCCGTTAAGCCCTTCGGCAAGAAACGGGCCCAATTCATCTGTTCCGGGGATAAAACTTAATTCATCAAGGCCGAATTCTTTCTCAATTTCAGGTGAAATCAACTTTATCTGAGCAACAACACTATCGTTTTGATCGATTACCGCATCGTCCCCAAGCTTCTCCCAATCGCTGTATTGTTGCGCGAACTGTTCAAGAGCCGACTCAAACATATCATCGGGGACATCATCGACGGGCGCCTGGATTTTAATACCTTTATACAGTTCTTCATCCACATCGATGGACGGGATAATTTCGCACTTGAACTCAACGGTTGCCGGTTCTCCCGGTTCCCACCCAAAATTCTCAAAATCCGGTGTTTCAAGCTCGTTGACAACCGTTATATCCTCCTTTTCAACAGCGTCGTTAAACAACTCCATAACAGTCATGTAGAGAATCTGTTCTTTAATGGAATCACCGAACTTGCGTTCCACCATTATTCGTGGCGCTTTTCCAGGTCTGAAACCAGGCAACTGGGCATTTTGTTGATATGTTTTAAACTGTTCTTCATATTCTTTTTTTAATGACTCAGCGTCTGCTTCAACAGTTATAACCACACAGCAAGGGCTTTCATATTCCACCTTGTAGTTCTGCTCTTCTTTTTCCGCTGCTTCCTCTTCTGAAGCAACTTCTTCACTCGTTTTACTTTCCACCATTATTCACCATGTCCTTTTGAAAAATTGTTGACTCAAATTTGATGATCCGGGTGTTCCGTCCTGTTAAGCCAAAAAAAAACTTTGTTCAGGGCGGAAACAAAAAACCTCCAACATTACATGCAGCAAAGTACTTTACATCAATACGGGGGGGCAAGTCAAGCTAAAACCCCAAAGACAAGAACCTGACAATCAAATTTACCCGTATTACTCTGGATATTGTCTAAAAACAACTCTCTTGCACGAGTGTTTGTATTACTCATAATTTTTTATTATCACCACCAAAATAGCTCACTCATCTTTACTTTTCCCACTGATCCGGTCATTGGCTGCTTTATCCAGGATTTTCACCCGCCGTCCGGAGACTTTCAAACGCTTTTCTGCAAACAAGTTTATTGCTTGAGGATATAATTCACATTCAATTTCAAAAACCTTGGCTGCCAGAGAATGAGTGTCTTCCGTCTCGGCCACGGGTACCGCTTTTTGAAGTATTACCGGCCCGTGATCGTATTTATTATTGGCAAAATGAACAGTACATCCACTAATTTTGCATCCATATTCCAGAACGGCCCGGTGTACTTTATCCCCATAATACCCTTTCCCGCCAAATGCAGGTAACAGGGCCGGGTGAATGTTCATCACTTTGTTTGTTAATTGCGGAGGTATTTTATAAAAAGAAAGAAAACCGGCCATCGCGATCAATTCCGGCTCCCACTGGGATAAAGCCGCGGTTATCGTTTGACTGAAGGAATGAGTATCATCAAATTTTCCAGGCGAAATGACACAATTCGGGATTCCTGCCTGTTTTGCGCGTTGCACACCATACGCATCCGGACGGCTGCTTATTACACCTGAAACATCTGCTTTAAGATACCCGGAATCGGAAAGCTCAATGAAATTTTGCAGCGTTCTACCGCTGCCTGAAAGCAAAACGGCCATTTTCAAATCCTGTTGTCTCATTATTCTTCACCAGTCATATTTATTTCGACAATTTGTGTTGATTGGGCGCATTTAAACACCTACCTGCCTTTGAATCTTGTTTCTGCCGGAGAAGCCCCTTCAGGTAAAGATACCTCACCGGTTTTTCGATCGATCAATATATTATTTCCTGCCATCTCAATATCCCCTCTGCTCAGTACTGCGGGGCTTCCTTCAATGACATACTTACCGACGGCCCGTTCCCATTCAAGGCGCTCTCCTCTTGCCTGAAGGCTTTGATCGCCTTCTTCATATTGGACCGACACATCTTCCCTTGCGGTTGCCTTATTAAGTCTGTTGCGCTGCCGGTCTTGATCATAGAGGAAGAAAAGCGTTAATTGTTGCGACTGCAAACGACGCTTACCGTCAATAACTTCCACATCACCCCGAGCAATAACATGATCAAGCTGTCCGCTTGATGAAAAAACAGCCGAGGCCCGTTCGGAAGAAAGTTTCCAGCTATCTTCCCCGGGAGACATGAATATAACATTCCCTTCAGCCTCAAGATATCTTAGCTGTCTGTTCTCTTCCAAATCGAGGCGCAGCCTATCAGACCCTAAGTTTGTCTGCGAAAAAACAGCCTGAACATCGCCCTTGAACACCGCCTGCAATTCTTCCATATCAACCAGCATACTTTCCGTCCATTCTATATGATCATCGGGCCGTCCTTCACGTTGGACAGTTAAAACACCGGCCGATTCCGACTCCATACTTTCTTTTTCAGGCCGGCCTTTCAGATGTTGAGTTTCAAGTTTCCAGGTGCTAACATCTTCACGCGCATCCGGATCATTTTCCTGTTGTTGATTCACTTCATTATTATCGCCCCTATCGGCATTATCTTCTAAAGCGGCCGGCAAAGGGGCGGGCATATCGGATACAACCAAAACCACATTATTTTCCGCTATAAGTTCCGTGGGATACATGCCGGCATCCAGCAAGACAACAAGTTTTTCAGCTTCAAGGTCTCTGCCGGGTTGCGAAGACGATACGTTTCCGTAAAACTCAGCCTTATCAACCCCGTCCCATTCCATATGATCAGTCCATTCTAATTTCAAAACAGAAAGATATCCACCGGGTGCGTCATCGGAATTCCTCTCTAATTTCATCCTTCCCTCGGCTGGAGATATCAATTTATTATTATCAAGAAACAAATGGAATTTTCTTGACTGAAAAGTTTGGCCGGGTTCCGTAATAACAACCCATCCATCACCATTTTCATTAAACACCGTTACCTTTTGTTTTTCAGCCTCCCACAGCAAATTTTCCGCCACCACTTTTCGCTCTTTTTCGGCATATTCAACGTTCCCGCGCGCCTGCAGCGATAAAAAAGTCAGCGGCTCGCCGCCAAAATCCACCTCCATGTAATCACACTTCAGTCCGGCATCTCCTTGCATGGCTATGACATTCTTATCAAAACGCGCTTTATCCGCTTCATCATAGACCATGCCCCCCTCCCAATCGATCGAAATTGGGTCATGGGCGGAAAAAAAAGTGGGATCAAAGGGTTCTTCTTGAGTCCGGTCTTGGGCATCTTCCTCACGATTTGAATTATTTTTTTGAGTCCGGTCTTGGGCATCTTCCTCACGATTTGAATTATTTTTTCCCCAAAAAAGCTGTCCCTCCCCATGAACTCTCAATCGGTTGTTAAGGCGATAGAAATCCATATCTTTACCGGTTATTTCCGAATGGCCAACAATCAAACGAGCGGGTTCGCCATAGAGTTTGCCGATTTGAGTAAAATTTTCCCATTCAAGTTTTTCACCGTAGGCCCGGCGGTTTCCAAAGGCGAAAGATACATTGCCCACAGCATCAACCCTTCTGATTTCAACATTTCCCGCATCACCGTCCTGCTCTACAGTGAGCTCTAACTCGTCGGATTCCAATTCCCTGTCGGTTGAACAAACCACAACATTTTTTTCATAATTTACTTTTTGTATGAGATGGGAATAGACCATATTACCGTCAGATTTTATAGTTATGGTTTGATGTTGTTCTTCATTATCATCAGGATTGGAAGAGGGTCCGTCCGCATTCATATCCGCCGGTGCATCGGAGGCAAAAAAATGCTCGGAAACACGATAAATAACTGTTTCAGTCGCCCCACCGATTATCACTTTTTGCATTGCTAAATCAGCTTCCAGACCATTTCCTTTCACATTTAGCGAAACCCATTCTCCTTCCTCTTCACTAAAATCATACCTGTTCATCTCGACTTCTTGATTTGAAAGCAGTAATTGCGATTCAGAATCATATCGAATACTTTCCGAATAAAGATCAAAGTCCGGACCTGCGGTTTTAACTGAATTTTTCATGCGAATTCTTTTATTCTCGGCATCAAGCACAGCCTTTTTCGCTGTCAACCTTATTTCTATTTTTTCAACTTTTTGATCATCTTCCTCACCCTCCTCATCCTCCTCATCCTGCTCATCCTGCTCATCCTGCGGTTGGCTTTCCACCGTTAATACAACTTTGGGGTCGGCTATTTCATATGTATTATTTTCAAGCATAACCGCTTTAGAACCTGTAACTAAGGTATGACCGTTATCTTCGGAAGTTTGCAACTGTCTTGAAAAATCCTCAATAGTGAATTGAATATCATTATTGCTTTTTGCATACGCTTCCGGCAGATTATTAAAGAACGACTCAAAAGAATCCGGTGAAAAAACAAGCGAAAAAGACTGGAAAAGCGAAATGGCAGCTAAAAGCAAACCTACCTTGAAAGAACTATTCCTATGATGATGTTTATCCATTTTTACACCTTTAATTTACATTAACCAATCAATCCTGGTCTTCCCCACCTGTCCTGAACGGAAAAGAGAAAAAATCGTAAAAAAACTGGGCCGGTCTTGTTAAGGTCCCAATAACATCCGAAGAGAATTTTGGTTCTTCGATTGTTCCGGAGACCTTAATACGCACCAACTCACGCTGCACGGGGGTCAAAATAGTTTTTAAGGCAGGTGTTAAAACAGGCACTCCGCCTTCCGGAACAGCCGCTGCAACGATTATCAAATCCAACGCTCCATCATCGATGCCGATACTCCCCCATCCAGTCAGTTCTGCACTCGGGCTGCGCAGTTCAAAATGTTCAATATAAAGGTAATCATCGCGGATTTTATATAGTGCCTGCCCACGGTCAAAATTCCCTATGCCGCCCGGCCGGGAGAGGTGAAGAATATCAACTAACTCTAAAAACAGGGGGGTACGCCATATATGACCTCCAGCTAAGGACACTTCTCCTCTTCCCCTCAAGGTGGGTTCCTCACCAATACGTCCCGCAATTTCGAGCACACCCGACAATTTACCGGCAACTTGCATTTCCTTATCTAAAAGTTGTCTTACCAATTTCCGTATATCCACACGCTGAAAATCAATCGAACCGTCATATCGAATATCTTCCGTAATCTGAAGACCTGAAACACCTCCGTGGATATCGACTTTCCCCCCACATGTCAAGCCCTCGATATGGGAAGCCATAACAATATCATCTGAGATAAAGATTTTCCCTTGAAGCGAAGACAACAAAAGCGGAAACCCCTCCCACTGCACGCCGGCATTTTCCAGGTCGGCATTCAGATCATAAGAAATCTCATCATCATTTTCTTCTGATGAACTCGCGCAATTGATTGAACCGACGATCGAAACAAGCCCTTCCAAACGCAACTTTTCCCATAAATCTTCGCCCCAATGGGGAATGCTGACGATAATATCTTCCGTCAGATTAATTTTCCCTAAATTCACATTAAATTGACCTTTCTTCTTATCCAGGTCATACTCCCCCCCGAATTTCACCGAAGCCGGGGCTGTCATGCCGCTGGCTGCAAGGGGATCAGATTCTATTTTACCTCGCAAATTTTTTATCCTGACCAATTCATCATCTATATAAATCGAACCGAACATATCTTCTATAGGTGTCGGGAAAAAATCCGTATCCGCTCTACCGGATTTCAAATTCACTTCCGCAAAATATCTGCCCTCCTCACCCCCGAAATTAAATTCTCCGTCGGCCATCCCCGACGGTCTGATTTGCTTCCACAGATCAGGGGTTGCCATGGGCAGCCGCCCCAGTATCGCCTCACAAAATTGCAGATTCCGGAATTTCACATGGGCATCTTTCACATTTCCATCCATGCCGAAGAAACCATCGATGTCAATTCGGGCCGGCTTTCCTGATTGCTGTATTTGTGCGGTAACACCTGTCAATTTCACCCCTGTTTTGTCAACAAGTAAATGGCCTTGCACCGCTTCGAATCGAAAAGGCAATTCCGGAGAAGTGACTTCTGCTCCCGACAATTGGACCTCAGCGGTATAGGTCAGGTCTTCTTGACTATCGGCAGTTAGCAAAAGGGTGAAATCCGCCAAACCGGAAGGTTTGAGGGAACTCCATATTTCATCTCCACTTTCCGGTATTTCGCGAATTATGTTTTCAGTCATCGGCACCTCATGAGCGGTAAGGTGCAATATCGTCGTTTCCTTCTTCATATGGGTTGAACCGCTAATCTGAATGGGTGAAAAGGATACCTCCTCTTCTTCTTCCACTCGGATCAACCCGGTTATATCCCGGAAATTAGCCTTTTGCCCCACGATATCGATCTCCCCACTCAAATTTCCTATACGGTGATCGAAAAACTTTGACGTAGCTTGCATATCATCAATAAAAATTTTTCCCCGCCAGGAAGGTATATATTCATCGCCACGCCTGATGAGGTTCAAATCAAGCTCTGCGCTTGCCGCACCGCGCGGGTAAAACAAATCTTCCAGATTACCACCCCAGGGTATCCATTCTAAAAATTCTTCGGTTACGTCCAGGTGAGAAACTTTCATGTTCAAATCGCCCCCCTTTTCATGGACGACCCCTCTCAATACCGCGCCGTTCAAAACACCTTCACTTATACGTGCATGAAACTCCCATATAGGCGGGGCAAATGATTTTCTGTTTATTTCCCCTTGAACTCCCGAAACACGCCTGGGGGATTTATCACCAAATACTTCTTCCGATACAAGTAAAAGAGCAGCATTCTCAACATGGATACCGTCACGCAAAAGCTCACGGAATCTCGGTTCATACAAATCGATTTCAGACAAAAAATCCTCAATATTCCACATCTGTTTCTCGGGCAGATATTCGATTGTCAGACTCGGCCTGTTGACCGTTATGCGTTGAGGTACCGGGTGGCCGCACAGGAACAACCTGGGGTGCAGCTCGACCAAAGCCTCTTCCCAGGTTAAAAAAGCATGTTCGAGTTGGGGGTCTTTGATTGAGCCGTTTTTTGCCGAAAATAATAGATAGGGGGTAATATGAGCTTTTTCGACAAAAAGATCGAAGCGTTTATCAACCTCTTCGTGAAAGCCCTTTTCGATAGTTGCTATCAAGCGGGATTCTGAAGTCAGTACTTTCCAACCTATAGTACCCGCACCGAAAAAAAAGACCAACAGCGCAAAAACCATCAGGACAAAGAATATATATTGTCGTTTTGGCATATCGTCGAATAAAAAAAATTAGAATCCCAATACCCCATTCATCAACCGCCCTCTCCCTGGTAAACTTTTACCGCACAAAGTTCACCACACATCGAACATTTATCGGTTCGATCCTCTAATTTTACCAATTCATCATAGCGTTGTTGATCAAGGGCATACTGTCCCATTTTTACCCAGTCCCTTTTGACGCGTGCTTCACTCATTTTTTGATCTCTCTCTCGCGCACCTGGAATATTCTTTTCAATATCCCCAATATGAGCGGCAATTCTGGCAAACACCACCCCCTCTCTGACATCCTGTTCATCCGGCAACCCTATATGTTCCCGCGGAGTCAGATAGCAGAGAAAATCCGCCCCCGCCCCTGCCGCCAACGCTCCGCCAACCGCACCGGCAACATGGTCATACCCGGCGGCTATATCTGTTGGTAAAGGACCCAACACATAAAAAGGGGCGCCTTGACAAAATTCCTTTTCCAGTTCAACATTTTTCCTGATTTGGCCTATGGGAACATGCCCCGGCCCTTCGATCATCACCTGAACACCGGCACAGCGCGCCCTAGCGGCAAGATCTCCTAAAATTTTCAACTCATGCAGTTGGGCCTCATCTGTTGCGTCATCTATACACCCGGGACGCAAGCCGTCGCCAAGACTGAGGCACAAGTCGTATTCCACCACGACATCTAAAATCTCATCAAAGTATTCATACAAGAAGTTTTCCTGATTCTTCTCACGCATCCACCGGATTAAGAAGGAACCTCCCCGGCTGACGACTCCCATTTTTCTGTTTTCAAGCAAGGGGAGAGCCGGGCGGGTTATTCCGGCATGAATCGTAACAAAATCCACGCCATCCTCAGCATGACGCCGGAGCACGTCCAGAAAACCCCCAATATCCATATCCCGTAGGCTTGCGGTCTCCCTCATGGCCTGATAGATAGGAACAGTGCCCAGGGGAATATTGCATACCTCAAGGATTTTTTTCCTGGTGGAATCAATGTCTTCCCCCGTACTCAAATCCATCATCGTATCAGCGCCGGCGTCTATGGCCACTTTGAGTTTACTCAATTCCCGTCCTGTATCGCTTTTTTGGGGCGATGTTCCGATATTGGCATTGACTTTTGTTCTCAGGCCCTCCCCAATTCCTACCGGTTTACAGATTTCAAGACGGTTATTATTAACCGGGATAACAATTTTGCCTTGAGCTATGGCTTCACATAATTTATCAATCGGTATCCTTTCGGTTTCCGCAACTGATTGCATCTGCGGGGTCAAGTTCCCGTTTACGGCTTCTTTTAATTGTGTTGTCATGTCTATTTTCTTCTTTTCATAAAGTTATTGACTTTTCACTGGTAATCAATTCTCTCTGCACGTTAAATGTAAGCATTCAGTAAAACCCGTCTGTTACCACCGGGCTTATTAGCGTGGGACAATATTTCTGCACTACTGTTACCACCGGACTTGCTCCGG
>JAGYMJ010000242.1 GCA_018400625.1 Planctomycetota bacterium | reverse complement strand
TTATTGCATTGCAATTGTCGGCAGAGCCAACGTGGGCAAATCGTCCCTTTTTAATTATATCTGCGGACGTCGTGTTGCTATAGTGGATCCTCAACCGGGAATAACACGCGACCGCATATCACGGGAAATTCATGTATCCGGGGGGCGTTCTTTCGAGTTGGTTGACACGGGCGGTGTAGGTATGGAAAGCGCCGATGAATTGATCGAAGACGTAGAAATGCAGATAGACATAGCGATTGCTAAAGCCGATTGGATCCTGTTTGTTGTGGACGCACAAAATGGCCTGCATCCCTACGATGAAACGATAGCCAAAAGACTCCGATCCGCCGGCAAAAAGATAATAGTCGTCGCCAACAAAGCGGAAAACCCCGTTAATAACCAAAATGTCATGGAATTTTTCCGGCTCGGACTGGGGGAACCGCTTGCCGTATCCGTAGCACATAACATCGGATTGGATAAGCTCAAAGACCTTCTGAAATTAAAACTGCAGGAAAATCAGGATACCGAAAGGCAACCGGGAAGTCAAGCTGTCAAACTGGCCTTTGTCGGACAACGCAATGTGGGCAAAAGCACGATGATCAATTACCTTGCACAGGAAAAACGGGTAGTGGTTAACGAGCTGCCCGGCACGACGCGTGACAGCGTCGATGTGATGTTCGATTATTGGGACGGCGAGCTTTCCCACAAATTTATTGCTATCGATACGGCCGGTGTACGCAAAAAAAAGCAACTGACCAACTCCGTCGATTATTACAGCCAGGTTCGTACGCACAAGGCGATGCAAAGAGCGGATGTTGTGATCCAGATGATCGATGCGCAAAGGAAGATAGCAAAGGTCGATAAAAAATGGGGCGGGCTGATTCTTGATAATTATAAACCGACTGTTATTGCTATAAATAAGATCGATTTAGTACCCGAAAACGATGAGGATATTGAACAGCAGTTTATTGATTATATCTGGAGAGAACTGCCCGGGATGCGCTTTGCTCCTATTATTTTCATTAGCGCCAGGACGGGAGAAAACGTCTTTCCCATGCTTGAATTGGCCCATAAACTCTACCAGGAATCGCAGACCCGTGTGAAAACAAGTGAACTCAATGAAGTCATGGAAGAAATTATCGCCCGGCGTCCGCCCCCCTCTTCAACAAATAAGAGGGGAAAGATATTGTTTGCGACCCAGGTGGCCACCGGGCCACCATCCATAGCGCTTTTTGTGAATGATGCTGCGAACATCACCGACTCCTATCAGCGTTATCTGGTTAATGAATTTCGGGAAGTTTTTCCCTTCAGCAATGTTCCCATCAAAATTATGGTAAGGCGCCGAAAATCGGCGAAGAACCAATAAAAGAATAATTGTGTTTATTTGTAAGCTGCGTGCGGGGATTGACCTGTCCCTGCCCCGCCGCCCTCGCGCCGGCAGAACATTCATATCAAGGTGTTGAGGAAAAATCCAGCGCGAGGGCGGTGGGGGAGGGATTAAGGGGGATAGCCGGCCCTGTAGGGCTCAAATAGTGTCCCACCGGAACAAATCCGGTGGTCACTGTCGTTGTGATATATCGAAGCGCCGGAAAGAGTTCGGAGGTAAAAGACATTTTTTACTGAATACTTACAACATATAAGTTCTGGGAGAAAAAGGAAAAATGGAAGAATATGATTTTGATCAGATACAACAACAATTCAGCAATTATGTTATCGGAAACTATGCCCGAGAACCCGTAGCTTTCGTACGGGGAGACGGATCACAGATCTGGGACAGCGAGGGGAGACAATACATTGATCTGATGCCGGGATGGGGTACAACCACAATCGGCCATTGTCACCCGGCGGTGGTCTCGGCCATCCGGGAACAATCCGCCCGACTCATCCACATAGACAATACATTTTACAACATACCGCAAGGCGTGCTGGCGGAACATCTCAGCAAGAAGGCTTTTGGGGGCAAATGCTTTTTCTGCAACTCCGGCGCCGAAGCCATTGAAACCTCGCTCAAATTGGCCCGATTGTGGGGCGAGGAAAGAGGAAAAAGCGATATTGTTACTATGGAAGGGTCGTTTCACGGACGCACATTTGGAGCGATCTCCGCCACCGGCCAGGAAAAATATCATACGGGTTATGTGCCGCTTCTGCCGGGCATCAAACATGTACCTTTCAACGATGACGTTGCTCTGGAGCAAGCTGTTGATGAGAAAACCTGTGCCGTGCTCCTTGAACTTATTCAGGGTGAGGGGGGCGTTAATCTGGTGGATATCGATTATTTAAAAACAGCAAGAGAAATTTGTAACGAAAAAGGGGCTTTGCTTTTATTTGATGAGGTACAGACGGGGATGGGACGCACAGGCGAATGGTTCGGTTATCAGAATTATAACATTGAACCCGATATAATGGCCCTGGCGAAAGCACTTGGCGGCGGTTTTCCTATCGGCGCCGTCACCGCGGGAGCCGAAGTCGCGGAGTCTTTAAGGCCCGGCACCCATGCCGCCACTTTCGGCGGGAATCCGCTGGCATGCGCCGCTGCTACGGCGGTTTTTGAAACTATAGAAGATGAAAACCTTATAGCATCGGGGCGCGAAATATCTACCCTCGCCTTTGAACGTTTACAAATGATGAAAGACAAATATGAAATAATACGCGAAGTAAGAGGGAAAGGTTTAATGATCGGCATCGAACTGCGCGATCAGGGAAAAGAAGTTTTTGAATACTGCCTGCATAATTTGGTCCGAGTGAACTGTACTCATGAAACGGTCGTCAGGTTATTGCCCGCCATGAATATACCTTTAGATATGCTGCACAAAGGGCTTGATATCCTCGCAGCCGGCATAGCAAAAGCGCAGAATGGAACCCTCTAAAAAGAGGTCCCCAATCAACTTGTTTAAGTGCCTATCTGCTTTATGGAACAGGAAAACCACATACTCATCAGAAAAATCATGAACACACAAAAACAATTTCCAAAACACCTCGTTTCACTTTTGGACTGGAGCAGCGAACAGATTGCTGATCTGTTAAACCTGGCTCATGTGATGAAAAAAGAAGCAAAATGCGGCAAGCTCAAACGTGACTTGGACCGCAGAACTCTGGCTCTCATCTTTGAAAAAAGTTCAATGAGAACACGTGTATCTTTCGAGGTGGGCATCACCCAGCTCGGAGGCGCCTGCATTTATCTGTCGCAAAAAGACATCAATCTCGGGGAACGGGAACCTGTCAAGGACGGTGCAAGGGTTTTTTCCCGCTATGTCGATATTGTAGCGGCCCGGGTATTTGACCACAGCACCGTTGAAATACTTGCAGAGCATTCCTCGATACCCGTCATCAACGCCCTGAGCGATAAGTATCACCCTTGCCAGGCGCTCGCCGACATGATGACGATACAGGAAAAATTTTTAACCACCCGAGCGACCGTGGTCTATATAGGAGATGCGAACAATGTCGCAAGGTCCCTGGCCGTAATCTGTGCGAAGCTCGGTTATCCTTTCCGTATCGCATCGCCGTCCAACTACAGTTTTACAAAAGATTTTCTGGGCAAGCTTCAGGATACGGCTGAAGGCTCCGGTTCAGGTATTGAATGTTTCAACTCCCCGGTGGAAGCCTCAAAAGGCGCTGACGTATTATACACGGACACCTGGGTCAGCATGGGCCAGGAGGCCGAGGAAGCTGACAGAAAAAACGTTTTTGCGCCCTACAGGATCGATTCAAGATTGCAATCCGTCGCCGGCGAAAACCATATCGTCATGCACTGTCTGCCGGCATCGCGTGGTGAAGAGATAACCGATGAGGCCATCGAAAGCAGAAATTCGGTGGTTTTCGATCAAGCAGAGAATCGACTTCATGCTCAACGGATATTAATGCGCGAACTTCTTAAACAGCACCAAAAAATACAATGAAAAAGCCGCTTAAACTTCGCCGATATCTTGTCCATTTCAGCAGCCATAATCTCCCGCAGATATTCACGGATATAGCCGTCATAGGAAGCGGAGTGGCAGGTTTGAGCGCCGCTTTAGAAGCATCTAAAAACGCTTCCGTCCTGGTTTTGACCAAAAAAACAGAAAACGATAGCTGTACCCATTATGCCCAGGGGGGGATCGCCGCGCCGATAAGTCCCGGAGATTCACCCCAAAGTCACCGGGATGACACTTTGTCCGCAGGCTGCGGTATAGGCGATGAGGAGGCCGTTCGCATCTTGACTGAAGAAGCAGGAAAGCGCGTTGAACAGTTGATGCACCTGGGCGTCAATTTTGATAAAAAAGATAAGGAAACTTCCTTCACACGCGAAGGCGGCCATAGCCGGGCCCGGATACTTCATGCCGACGGCGATGCCACGGGCAGGGCAATCCAGAATGCGCTGGTGGAAAGGGCGCAAGAAAATGAAAATATCGCCGTTCATCAGAATTCATTTGTCATCGATATCCTTGCCCTCAACGGGACATGCCACGGCGTGCTGATATGGTCTGAACAAAACGGGCTCATGATGGTCAGGGCCAAACAGACAATCCTTGCAAGCGGCGGATGCGGACAACTTTTCCGCGAGACAACAAATCCTTCGGTGGCCACCGGCGACGGTATAGCCATGGCTTTTCGGGCCGGCGCGGCGCTGGTGGACCTTGAATTCCTCCAATTCCACCCCACCTCCCTCTACATAGCCGGAGCGGCCCGGGCCCTGATCAGCGAGTCATTGCGGGGCGAGGGAGCGGTACTGATTAACCGCAAAGGGGAACGGTTTATGGATAAATACCACCCTGACGCCGAACTGGCGCCCCGGGATCAGGTCAGCCAGGGCATAATGAAAGAGATGAAAGAAAGCGGAGATACACATGTCCTGCTGGATGTCTCCGACCGCCCCCGTTCGTATTTGGAGCAGCGTTTCCCGACCATCACCCGCCTGTGTGATGAGTTTGAAATCGACCTCTCGAAAGAACCGATCCCGGTACATCCAGCCGCTCATTACTATATTGGGGGCGTAAAGACGGACCGTAATGGACGGTCTTCAATAAATAATCTTTTGGCCTGTGGAGAAGCTGCCTGCACAGGTGTGCACGGGGCCAACAGGTTGGGCAGCAACTCCCTGCTTGAGGGAGTGGTCTTTGGCCGGCGGGCCGGCGCCGAGGCCGCAAGAAAATGCAGTACCATGGAAAAAGCTCCGCCCCTGCATTCTATCCAAGGACTGCCCCAGGAACCGGCATACGGCAGCTTGGACCTCAGGGATGTCGAAGATTCACTCCGAAGCCTTATGTGGCGTAACGTCGGTATCGAACGGGATGGGAAGGTGCTGGATGAATCACTGAAAATGATCACTTTCTGGTGCAGGTATGTCATGGACAAAGAATTCAACAACCCCGGCGGATGGCAGCTGCAAAACATGCTCACCGTGGGCCGCTTGATAGCTATGCTGGCCCGTCAACGGGAAGAATCACGAGGTGTGCATTACAGAACCGATTTTCCGGATCGTAAAGAAGAATGGAAACGCCATGTCGTCGTATCGCAATTGGGTGAAGAATGGTTATAGATGTTACGATAAAGCCTTTTTCCCCCCTGGGCAGAAACGCGGCGGGCGAGGCCGGGGTGGGGCGGATCCATTGCATGAGCAAGGCCTGCCTGCCTGTCTGCCGCCAGGCAGGATGCAGGAAGGCGGCTCATTTCCCTTACTTTCATGCAACTAATTCCAAACTTTCAAAATTTTACCCAGTTTTCGGTCATGATGCAAACGGATAGGTGAAATTCAGCAAAATTTCTCTTCTTCTCTTCAATTCATGCACATTTCATCTCTTTTCATTTGCCGCGCTCATCACACCAACACTTTTCAATTTAATAAGCTTACTGGTTACTAAAAAGTGACCGCTAAGCAAAAATCCAGCGTCTCATCACATCGTCCTTTAAAAGCCTATGCTGCTACTTATCAACGCCAAGTTTAACCGCCCGTTCTTATAACCCTCATTTCACCCCCGAAAACATGTCTCTAAGCGTTATATAGGCCATCGTTATTCCGTAAGAACATCCAATTCTATAAGTTACTCCGGCCCGACCCCAATTAAACTCCCCACTTACAGCCTCATGGCGTTGAATGAGTTCCCAAAGTAGCGCCGTCGAATGAACGCCATCTTGAGCCCCGGGCTTTAATTAAATATCCTCGTTGGGGAATGGGTGGCAAACGGTGAATGTTTAAGGTGTCGATTGTGGAGTGCGGTGTGCTGAGCACCGCTTTGGAATAACGATTGCCGAAAAGTCCGAGGGGTTGTACAATAAACGCTGAATTGTCCGGTAAACGTAACTTGCTGACTTTTGGGCAGTACTGCGACAGTGACGGCTTTGACGTGTTCTGGGGTTTTTATAGTTGGCAGTTGAGGCTGAGGTTGATTGGGTTTTGGTTTGAAAGCGGCGCTCATCGCGCCGCACTCCAAAATTTCCTCCGTAAGCTTAATGGTTCCCCGAAAATCGCCTGCAAGGCCTTTTCCGGGGCTAAAATATGCGTATCGATTTGTCATTCATAGCTATATCGTGGTCCGACCCCAACATCATGTTCCTCTCTGGTTGGCGGGCGCGCGACGAAGAACTCATAAGCGTAGCAGTCCGCATACCGGCGGTGCAGCTCGGACTCCCGGGCGAGCTGGTCGAGCACGGCCATGGCTTCGGCGTCGCCTGCGTAAAAATTGCGAAGCTCTTCGACGCGGCGCTCCATCGGCGTGTAGAAATCGTCCCACCAGGCCTCATCGGGCAATGTA
>JAGYMJ010000241.1 GCA_018400625.1 Planctomycetota bacterium | reverse complement strand
GTATTGCCATTTCGGCCTCCTTTTTATTTTACGTACAGTGTTACTGTACATGTATCGCACCGATATGTTAATAGGCCTTTGTTCAGTTATCCCGCCAACGTGTAGAATCAGCCGCGAAATGACCCGCATTTGCGAGGGTCATTTTGTAGGCTGCATTCCCTGGTTGGACATTTTTTCCTTTCTGACTTCCTGACATTGCTTCTTGACAATATTCATCTCTTCGGCATCGATAAGGTTTGCAATAGTAACCATAATCTCAGGATATTGAGATTCTACGCCTTTAGCCACGTCGGTTATGATGATAGTCTTCAGATCAAAAACTATGTGGTGCTTCTTGTTGTAAAAGTGACAATTGCGGATCCTGTAAGAAAATTCAAATTCCTCAAAGGGAACATTTTTGATCCACATCAGCTCGCGAGTATTGATCTCCCTTAATTCAACTGTCACCTTTCCGCTCACTTCGACATTACCAGTCAGAATATTGACAGGGGGAGCCGCCCAGATGTTTTCTACTTCTGATTTCTGGTCCTTTATTTTTATGTGGAGCTCTATCTGAGGGGATAGAAGCATATCGATGTTTTTTTTATCAGCATACGGTATCAAGTCGTATGAATCAAAAGGCCCTCGGACGCTGAATCCCTTGGCAATAAGGATATCGCCAAGATCGCTCTTTATGCCGTTTTCCAGATCAGCAAATTGCGGATAAGTGAACCAAAGCATATCTTTGCTATTGGTTTTATAACTGCCCTTTGAGACCGTAAATGTCACCCCTGAGGAGTCGGGGGCGGTTTGAGTAACCGGGGTATAATCAAATTTAGCGACATACGGTTCTGCTTCCATTTGCCGCACAGGCGGCGTCACTGCGCAGCCGATGAGTATCAAAGACGAGAGTAATATAAGCAACTTTTTCATTTTTCTCACTTCTCCTATTGTTTTATGATCTTACAGTTTATATGCGTCCAACGCGTGAGCTCAGTTCCGCCCGGTTGAGGAAGCCAACTGTATTGATTTATTGGCCTTTTTTATTTTTTGGGGAAGTACTTAACCCCGTCTACATTTTTGAAATCTGAATCCAACGTCCAGACGACGGCTTCATGCTCTCTTGCTGTTGCTAAAATAATACTGTCAGCCATTGGCAGGCTGTACTCCAAACTAAGTTTTGAAGCAGTAATGGCCAATGCGGATGTCAGATCAACGACCTTCCCTTTTTGCGTTGCAGGCGGCGGCTGCCATGCAAAAAGGGGAAATCCTCGATCTCAACACATCACTGGCAACAACAGCCTCACGGCTGGGTCTGGAACATCATCTCCCCATGACGGACAGCATTATCCTCGCAACCGTTCAGACATTCGACGCAATTATCTGGATGCAGGATGCGGATTTTCAAAAGATCAGCACCGTGCGATATTTTCCAAAACGATAACGAAGAAACAGGAGAAAACAGGGATAGCGTCCATTTTTAAAAATGGGCGCTGTCCCTGTTAAAACTCACAGTCCCTTTCTCTCGAACCAGCGGAAAAGAACGACAAAGGCCGCGCACAGGACGACAATGACAATCCAGTGGTTGATCCCCAACACGCCCGGCAGGGTGACCTTCCCGAAGTCCCCCCACATCAGCACCGAGCCCTTGAGGACCGGATAGAACTCGGCATAGACGGCGGCTCCCACGAGCATCCCCAGCAGGCCGAAGGCGCTGTCGTAGCGGCCCTCCCCCAGGGCACCCATCGCCGTGGCGGGGCAGTACCCCACGATGCCCCAGCCGATCCCGAAGATCAGCCCCCCCAAGACATTGCCGCCCAGGCTCAACGACTTGACGGACAGATTGATCAACCCCAGGTCCAGCAAAAGATAAATGCCCACCATGGCAATCAGGACCGTTGTCAGCATGAACTTGACGATGGTCATGTCCCGGAGGCGGAGGGCGCCCAGCTGCCGGTCGTACCGGATGACCTGGGCCTTCTGCATGAAGAATCCGAAGATGATTCCCGTGACGGCACCGGTAAGCAGCTCATTCATGGCCAAGCCCTCCATACAGGATTCTGGCCACCACAATACCGGCCAGGAAGAAACATATCAGCGAAACGTAGCCGCTGAGCGCTATCTGAGCCAGACCGCTCAGACCGTGCCCGCTCGGTCACCCACCTGCAAGCCGCGCCCCGAACATGAGGACGATGCCTCCCAGGAAACCCGCGACCCAGCGTTTCACCCGCGACGTTCCGAAGCGGCGCGACCACATGGACGGCACCGCCACGGCCCGGCTTTCCTTCGAGAGCCGGGCGGACGCCAGGGCTCCCAACAGCACCCCGACGACGAACATGAACTGCCAGTCGACTTTTATCTTCGTTTTGAGAAAGTACTCCATGCCGGACGCCTTCTCCGGGGCGACGGCCTGCTCGACGAGACCCGCCGCGCGGACGAAGGTCGTCGAGGCGCCGAAATACTTTCCCGTCACAAAAATGGAGAGGACCAGCAGGAGACCCGCCAACGCGCCGGCGGCATAGGGGGACCAGGTTTTTCGACGAAGGACATCCATAGATCTTCACCTCCTTGATTGTCTTGGTAAATCAAAGCGGCTCGTCCCAATGACGTGTCCGGGAGAATCATACCACATCCCTGGCCGGGCTTCAGCCTCTTTCGGCGCCCGATCCGGGGGAAAACAGGGGCAACGCTCTTTTTTAGCAATACATCCCTTTCAGGGGAGAGCGGGATGTTACAGGCATCGACACACTGAACTGATTTCAAATTGCGAACATTCTTTTACACTGCCGTAAGGATAATCAATACCATTAAATATCCACAGATATGATGTCACAAAATCATTTTAAATAATTAAGTACTATGCCCCCCCCGAATTGCTAGACAACGGCAGTAAGTTAACAAGTTAACTACGTCCCTGGGACCTCCCCCTTCATTTAGTCTTCCACTAATTCCATTCTGTAGTGGCAGCAGTTGTCTCCACGAACGAGGAGTTTTTTAAATCCGTCTGACTTGAACTTCGGGTTCAGTGTTTCAAGTACGCCTCCAAACATTTCGTGGAACATGACGGCACATAGATCCGGCTCTGTTGACCATGCTTCGGTCATGGGGCATGTCAAAATTTTCTTTTCAAACGCCTTTGGTGAATTTTCCTCATACCCGTCCCAGAAATTAGCCAAACTGTCGTCAATCGTGTCGATCAATTTGCCAAGTCCAATGCAGTCTTTGAAATCTTCCGGCTTGGTGCCGGATTGTTTCATTAATAGCGGTACGAGGCTCTTGCCAAACTCTCGATAGGCTTCTTTAAGCCTTTCGACAAATTCTTCACCGCCAACTTCCTTGCCCACTTTATACATCATGGCCATTTGTCGGCCGAGAGACTCCGTCCAATTCTTGTAGCGTTTCCCCATTTCTTCTTCACTCACCGGATACTTTTTGTAATCAGGAACTTCTTTCATTGTACAGCCTCCTTAAATAAATGATTGTATTAGAAATAACCCGTTCAAATTCCAGATAGAGCCGTGCGATCGCTTGCGCGTATATTTCCTGGAATACCCCTTATTGCTGGTTCACCCAGATAACCTCGTCCGGATC